>CAZFQH010000026.1:0-866 GCA_964520805.1 uncultured Acidobacteriota bacterium
GTCAACGACAGCCGCTGCCAGGGTGGTCCGGTCGGGGTCCCCTGAAAAACGCCGTCGTCCGTGCCCACCACGATCTGGCCGTTGTCGAAAAGACCGAGGGTCCGGATTTCCCGGCCCGGGGGAAGGTCGATTCGACGCCAGAGTTCCTGGCTTCGATTCAGTTCGAACAGGGCGCTGTTTTTGGGGCCGTCGGCGCCGGTTAGAGCGAGAAGCCGGTTCCGCGCCTCGTCGGGGAGAATCTGTCGCACCAGTCGCTCACGAAATCCATCGTTGGAAGCGGTCCAGCTGCGTCCGAAGTCGGTCGACACCAGCAGCCCCTCCCCTTCCACGCCGGCCAGCAGGCGTCCCCCGCCCAAGGAGATGAGAGCGTTCACGACCAGGCCGGGGACCGAGGTCCGCGAGAAGGTTCGAGCGTCATCCTCGCTCACGTAGATGCCGTCCGTGGTTCCTGCGTAGAAGGTGGCGGGACGATCGAGGTCCTGGGCGAACGCGCGAGTGCGGCGAGAGACCGAGGGGATACCGAGGACTTTGGTCCAGGAAACGCCGGCGTTTCTCGATCTCCAGATACCAGTGCACGCAGTGGCGAAAACCGTGGAGGGTTCGCGTCGATCAAGAGTCAGGGTCATCACATCGGAGTCGTTGATCATTCCCTGCTGAATAGGTCGCCAGATCTTGCCGGCGTTGTCGGTTCGCCAGGCGAGGCGGGCCGTGCCCACCAGGATGCTGTTCTCGTTCCGAGGGTCGATCGCGACCGAACCCACGAGCTTCAGTTCCCGGTGTTCGAGGGGTGAGATCCGCGAGAACGACTCGGCCTCGTTGGTCGATCGGAACACACCTTCGCGAGTGACCGCCGCAAAAACTCGGGG
>CAZFQH010000026.1:876-18157 GCA_964520805.1 uncultured Acidobacteriota bacterium
GGGGTTCGACGGAGACCGGGCGAGCCCCCGAACCGACTCTCCTTCAAGACCCGCGGCGACCATACGAAACGACCGGCCTCGGTTTGAGCTGCGGGCCACCCCACCCCCGGAGCCGTCGATCTTCCAGAAGGACGCAAAAATCTCGCCCGTCTCCGTCACCATGAGGTCGTCGAGGCTGGCCCCGCGTAAGGGAAACCCGGGCTCGAGGCGGGCCCAGGAAGCCCCCGCGTTCAGGGAAAGATAGAGGATTCCGTCTACCGTGCCCGCGTAGACGCGCCGTGGATCGCTTGGGTCGCGGGCCAACGACCTCACGTCTCCGCCCTGCGGGCCCATCGGGGTGAACCGTAGCGTGGCCGTCGAGGCCGCCTTGGGGGTGACTAGTGCCAGCAGAAAGACCAGGAGGAAATGGGGCAGGCTCAAAACTCGGGATACCTCAGGAAGTCGGATCCGGAAAAAGAAGAAGGCGCGGAATCGACAAAGAGAAAGTCGATCTCCGCGCCCCTTCAGGCTATCGCGCTAGGCCGCATTATCGCCAGGAATCGTCGCGAGGGGTTCGAGACCGTGCCGATGGCGGGCAAGCACAGCGACGAGCGACGCAACAGTATTGGACATACTGTGAGGAGTCGAGGAGCGAGCACGCCCGCCAAGGGCGCGGTATCGGACGCCGCAGCAGGTTCTCTGGTGAATTGTGTGGCCTTGGGCCCTTTCGGGCCTTGGGCGATTACATAGGCATGTCCGCGCCGTCGGGCACGAACGTGAGCTCGGCTCGGCGGCCGCCACCGGCACCCGCACCGCGAGTGACGATCCGCGAGGCATCGATGCCGCGTTCCTTGACGATGTACGCCTTCACCGCCTCGGCCCGGCGACGGGAGAGGACATCAGGAGTGCGCTCGCCCTTCTCCGCGTGACCGACGATGAGCAGGCGGCTGGCCGGATCCTGGCGCATACGCGTCGCCATGTCGTCAAGGACGGACTTGTCGATGTTGTTCAGGCGGACGCCGCCGCCCACGCGTACGGTCGGGAACGGACCGACCGAGCGGGTGACGGTCTGAGGCTTCGGCTTCGCCTCGATGGTGACGTTGCGAGAAGCCTGGGCGGTGTGGCCGTGGCCATCGTTGACGGTGACCGTCACCTTCACATCGGTGCCCGCGGGGAGACAGCCGGGATCCAGAGTGACGTTGGCACCCTCGCCGGTGGTCTTGCCCGCCGAGGTGGCCCACGCATAGGTCAGAGTGTCGCCATCAGGATCGGAAGCGTTGGCGCGGAAGCGTACGGTGTCGCAGCTGATCGCGTTCGTCTTGTCCGCATCCAGCGAAACTGTGGGTGGGCGATTGACCACCACGGGCGGCGCGGGAGGAGCAGGAGGAGGCGGAGGAGGCGGAACGTAGATTTCTCGACCCGCCGCCGCACCGGAGAAGCCCATCGAGACATTGATCCCGGAAGACGTGCGGTAGGTGGAGCCGCTGACGCCGTCAAACTTGAAGTTGCGGGAATAGGCCGGGCGAATGAAGAGGCCCTTGCCGAAATAGAAAACAGGACCGATAACGAAATCGACCGGGTTCTTTTGCTTGAAGCCGGCGTCGGAATAGTTCGTGCCCGTGACCTCGGCCTGCACCTGGAACTTCCGGAATACGGGAGCCGAGAATCCGACACCCCATCGGAAGGCGTTGCCGAGATCAAAGCCGGAGGGGTCGGAGTTGACCTTGTAGCCAACCATGCCGTGGATTTCGGCCTGGCGATTCAGACCCTTCGAAAGCAGGACGTCGGCGCCAAAGGAGACCTTGCCGGTTCCGAGGCCTTCATCAAACGAGGCGGTGGGCAGCTTGATGGTGGGTCGGATCGCGAGTCCGACGCCGTCACCCGCGTAGTCGTCAAGCAGCTTGAACTTGGCACCTACGATCGCGTCGGACGCTCCGGTCTGCCAACCGGGCGAACTGGTCTGGCGGCCGGCCCTTGGAAAGTCGTTCACGAAACCCGGTTCGGTCAGGCGGTCCACATCGTTGCGCTGGACGCCAAATGTGCCGAAGATCTCCAGCTTGTCGGACACGCCATAGCCCAGATTGAGGCCATGGGTGGAAGCATCGAGATCTTTGGGGTTGCGGTCCAGGTTCATCCGATAGAGGCTGAAGGAGGTGCGTCCTTTGGCCACGGTGTAGGCGGAAGGGAGGTGAAAGAGCCCGGAACTGCCCGAGAAGGACGGAGTGAGGGGCCGAGCCTCGTAGTCTTTGCCGTTCGAGGTGAAGACCCAGGTTTTGACATCCCCTTTTTCGACGGTTCCGGCAGGGGCGGACTGAGCGAAGCTGGACGTCGCGGCGACCGCGAGGGCCAGGGCGCTCAAGTAGCGCATGGTGTTGTGTTTCATAGTTGTTTCTCCACGATTAGGCAGGCATTCGGACCGAAAAGGCGTCGATTGGCCCGAGAAAGAGTATCGCTTGGGAGGCGGATGTCTGTGTGCGTTTGAATACATTAGCAGGTCAGACCCCCATACGCGGCTCAATTCTTTCCATTTCATCCATATAGGGGCGCAGAGCCTTCGGAATAAGGATCGTTCCGTCCTTCTGCTGGTAGTTTTCAAGCACCGCCACCATGGTTCTCCCAACCGCGAGGCCGCTGCCGTTCAGAGTGTGGACGAACCGGGGCTTGGCCCCCCGCTCTTTCCGGTAGCGGATCTGGGCTCTTCGGGCCTGAAAATCCCGGCAGTTCGAGATGGATGAGATCTCGCGATAGGCCTTCTGTCCGGGCAGCCAGACCTCGAGGTCGTAGGTCTTCGACGAACCGAAGCCCATGTCGCCGGTGGAGAGAAGCACCACCTGATAGGGAAGTTCCAGACGCTTCAGGACTTCCTCGGCATCCGTCACCATAGCTTCGTGCTCCGCCATTGAGGTTTCCTCGCTGCACAGCTTCACCAGCTCGACCTTGTGGAACTGGTGCTGGCGAATGAGACCGCGCACGTCCTTGCCGTACGAACCCGCTTCCGACCGGAAGCAGGGCGTGAAGGCTACGAACTTCTTCGGGAGGTCCTCGGGTTCGAGAATCTCATCCCGGTGCAGGCAGGTGAGGGGCACTTCCGCCGTCGGTATCAGATACAACTCACGGTCCGCGGTGCCGGTCTTGAAAAGATCTCCCTCGAACTTGGGAAGGTTGCCGGTGCCGACCAGGGTCTCCGGAAGCACGAGGTAGGGAGGGATGATTTCGAGATAGCCGCGTTCTTTGGTGTGGAGGTCGAGCATGAACTGGATGAGGGCGCGCTCGAGCTTTGCCCCCATTCCCCACAAGCTCGAAAAGCGCGCGCCCGAAATCTTGGCCGCGCGTTCGAAATCGATGATCCCGAGAGCCGCGCCGAGATCGCCGTGAAGTTTGGGTTCAAAGTCGTAGTGCCGAGGCTCGCCTCCCTTGCGGACGACCGTGTTGGCCGAAGCATCACCGCGCGGAACACTCGCGTCTGGAATGTTCGGCAGGACCAGCATGAGATCGTTGAGCTTCGTTTCGATGGCGCCGAGCTCCCCATCCATGGCTTTGATGTCGTCGGATACCGCCTTCATCTCGGCCTTCAACAGGGTGGCGTCTTCCCTGGCCTTTCCACGCTTCGCGATCTCCGCTCCGGCGAGCCGCTGACGGTGGCGCAAGGCCTCCACCTTCTGAATAATTTCGCGACGCCGAACATCGAGAGCCCAGGGGTCCACCTCGGCGAAAACCCGAGCGGGGTCATCGCCGCGGTCGCGGATCATGGTTTCGATGGCGTCCTTGTGGTCGGCCACGTAGCGGAGTTCGAGCACGATGTTTCCTTCCCCGATTCCTAAGGACAAAAGCCCGCATCACCCTGACGCGATTGTCCTCAAGCGGTGCTATTTTCCTCCTATGAGCCCCAAGGTTCGAAAAGTCGTCATTCCCGCCGCCGGGCTCGGCACCAGGTTTCTTCCCGCCACCAAGGCGATGCCCAAAGAAATGCTGTGTGTCGTCGACAAGCCGATCATCCAGTACGCGGTGGAGGAGGCGGTGGCCTCAGGCATCGAACACGTCATCATCGTGACCGGCCGCTCCAAGTCGTCGATGGAGGACCACTTCGACATCGCCTATGAACTCGAAGCCACATTGCGGGAGCGGGGGAAACTGGATCTGGTGAACGAGGCGCGCAAAGTCGCAGACCTCGCCTCCGTCTCCTACATCCGGCAGAAGCAGCCTCTGGGCCTTGGTCATGCGGTGCTGGCCGCACGCGATCTGGTCGGCAACGAGCCCTTCGCGGTCATTCTCCCCGACGATCTCATCGACGCGCCCGCGCGGCCGGCGCTGCGGCAGATGATCGATGTGTTCGAAGCGACCGGGGATCCGGTGATCGCCCTCCTCAAGATTGGCCTTTCGGACATCTCGGCCTACGGTGTCATCCGGGGGGAGGCCCTCGCCAGCGATCCCAGGATTCATGTGCTCAGTGAGCTGGTCGAAAAACCGAGACGAGAAGACGCCCCCTCGGACCTCGCCATCATGGGCCGCTACGTTCTGACCCCCGACATCTTCGAAGATCTCGCCACGACCGCCCGCGACAAAAGCGGGGAAATTCAGCTCACCAATGGTTTGCGGGCGCTCTGCGCCCGGAGGCGACTGCTCGGCTATCAGTTCGAAGGAACGAGGTACGACGCCGGCCAGAAGCTCGGTTTCCTGAAAGCCACGGTGGACCTGGCGCTGAAGCGAGAGGATCTGGGCCCGGCCTTGCGCGCCCACCTAAAGAGCCTCGGAGAACTGTAGCGGTCGTCCGCTGTTGGGGTGCCGCGGGCCTCGTGACCGCTCCTGGCGTCACGGCGGCGCGAAGGATTGCGCGGCTCCGTGGGGGAAGGGCAGGCACAAGGCCTGCCCCTGCGTCTTCTGCCTCCCACCATCGAGGTCGTTACCGGCGGCCCCGATCAATGGCGGGGGGCGGCCCGCCCCTACTGAACGCGGAGACGCGAGACCGTGGAGACGGTCGGTCCCACGCCTACGCGCAGGCCATACTCTCCCGCCTCCGCGTCATTCGCGGCGATCGTGAAGACCACACGGTCGAAGCCATCCGCGTCGCGGCCGACCTTGAGATTCTCCACGGCCTGGACTCTCTCCTTGCCATCGGCTCCGATCAGAACGACCTTGAGCTCCCTGGCCTCGCCGGTAGAGGGAGACTTGAACACACAAATCTCTCGCGCCGCGCCGCGCTTCAGAACCGCAGCCGCCTCGACCGTGAAGGGGCGGTCGGCGATTCGGAAGGGGATCTCCCGACCGGGGCGTCGCTCGGTGACCGTGGGCAACGCCACCCGCGCGAACGGATCGTCGGTAACCATCGGTGCCGACACGAAGAGCGCCGTGGGAAATGCGGGGATGCTCACGGGGATTCGCAGGGCGCCGAACTTCTGGGACTCGGTGTCACGAATCAGCAGGCGAAGCTCGAAATTCCCGGCACTGGCCGCAAACGTGGTGAGAATCTGGAGCCCGCTGGCCTTGATCTTCGCCCCCAGAGCCACCGGGTCCAGACTCGGTGACGTTTTGAAGAAGTCGCGAATGGCCCCCTTGTCGTCAACCAGGTATCCGAAAAGCTCCATGTTGATCTGCTTGCGTTTGAGGGCATCCGCGAAGGCCTCGGGCGGTATCTGAATGACCACCGGCAGGCCGATCCCGGCCGCGGGCGAGCGGTAGGGCAGCGCATAGGCCGACAAAAGGATGGAGCCGCCCGACATGCCCTTGGCGATGATCTCCGAGGCCTGCAGGGCCTGGCGGGTGACATCTGGCTTCTTCGGGTCGGGCACGAGGTACGCGGGGCGATGAGAGATCCGTAGACCGGGCCGCTTGACCTTGATCTTGAGTTTGCGCAGCTTCCCCACTTCGTTGGAGGTCGGCGAGAAGGCCAGCACGTAGTAGTCCTTGGTCGCGTTCGAAATCTCAGTGAGCGCAGAGCCAACGTCAGCCACTCCTTTCATGAAGCGACCGCCGGTGTTGGAGGCGAACGTGGCCAGTGAATCGATGCTGGAGGCGGTGAACGGCGATCCCTCCTGAGAGCTGAGGTTCATGGTGTCGGCCCCGGCGCTGCCGATATCGACGGCGTGAATCACGACATCTGAACCGCGCATGGTGGCGAAGAGGTTGGTGAGGGCCGAGAGGCCGGTGGCCGAGCCGAAGTAAGCGTCTCCATCGACTTCCCACAAGTTGCCGGTGGTGACTGCGGTGGAGGACACGCTGCGCTCGTTGCCCAGGGTCCCGGAAACGATGGAGGTGTCGAAACCCTCCGAGAACATGATGACGTTCTTTCGGCCGCGAATCGCGTCGAGCTGGCGGGCCAGAGCCTGAAAGCCACCCAGGAACTGGGTGATCTGCTGGGCATAGACCGCTCGCTGTTGGCGCATCATCATGAAAGCACGCTCGCGGGATTCATCGGCGGCCACTTGTTGGCCGCCGTCCAGCGTGGTGGCCGAACTGATCGTGGAGTCAACGCCGGTATCGAAAATGATTCCGAGAGGATCCCGATTTCGGCCGACATCCCCACGACCCACCGCGTTGATGGCCTGAACCACCTGAACCCGGTCGGGACTGAGACCGAGGAGGACTTTCATGCCCTGGGGCGTTGCCGCCACCACGGACACGAGGTCTCGTGGACCAATTTCGTTCTCCACAAACTTGCGGGCCGCGGTACGTGACCTCTCGATGGCGATGGCGCGGGTCAGAGCGAGATCGAAGAGGAGAACGAACTGGCGGCGCGACGTGAGCTGGGTCAGGTTGGACATCGAGTCGGTGGGAACGCTCATCTCGCCGTCGCCCGATACCGCCAGGAATCCTTCCACCGCGGCTTGCTTGCCGCCATCTTCAATCTCGAAGTCCTGCGCAGTGAGGCCGGCCACGGTTTTGCCGTCTTTGTCGGTGACAAAGACTGGAACTGCGACCACGTTGACCTCGGTGCCGAAGGTCAGCGGCTTCTTCTGATCCTGACCCGGAGCCCGGGTTGGGGAACCCAGGGAAAGGAGGACAGCGGAACCAAGGGCGAGGGTGCGGTGAGTTTTCATTGGGATCTCCAAGTACAGCCGCAGCGTCCGCGACCGTGATGCAGTGCGAGGCTACACGCGAAAACCGATGGATGAGTCGGCCGAAGGGAACTCAAATCAGGCTTGATTCAATTGCTTGAACGAACCTCGCCGAGAGAGGGATTTCACACGTCGCCAATGGCCACGGTCTCCTTCAACTGCCCGAGTCGATCCGCCCGCGAACGGTGGTCCAAGAAGGCTTTGATCGCGCGGGTGATTCTTTCCGCGGTCCGACCGTCGCCATAGATCGTTCCCGGTTTCACCTCCGGTGGATTCCTCTCCAAGGCCCGAACCCCTCGGACGATGGTCGCGGCCTTCGCTCCCACCAGCCGGTTGGCGCCACCCCTCAGGGTCTCGGTCCACTCTGTGGTCTCGCGCAACGTTAGGCAGGGGCGTCCCAGCAGGAAAGCTTCTTTCTGCAAACCCCCGGAATCCGTGAGGACGGCGCGCGCGCCCAGACTAAGACCCAGGGACTGCGCGTAACTGACGGGCTCGATGGTTCGAATGTTCGAAGGGAGGTCCAGCTTGAAAGCCGCGATGCGGGCGCGAGTCCGGGGATGGAGAGGAAGCACGACTGGATGGGCCAGGTTCCCGAGGCCGGCCAGGATGCCCTGGAGGCGGGATCGCTCGTCGGTGTTTTCCTGGCGGTGAACCGTCGCGAAATAGAAATCGCGGGGCAGGCCCATGTCCAGGAGCGCGACCTGCGCGGACTTCCTCATCTTCTTCAAGGCGTCGGTCATGATGTCTCCGACCACGCAGACGCCTTTTCGGACGCCTTCCCGAGCCAGGTTTCTCGCGGCGCTTTTGGTCGGACAGAAGAGGAGGGAAGAGACGTGGTCGGTGACCCTACGATTCACTTCCTCCGGCATCTTCAGGTCAAAGCTGCGCAGACCCGCTTCAACATGCGCCACCGGAATATGGAGTTTCACGGCCGCAAGCGCCCCGGCCAGGGTCGAATTCGTGTCGCCCAGCACGACCACGAGAACCGGTTTGATCCGCTGGAGCGCGGTCTCGATTGCGGTGAGCATGGCCCCGGTCATCGCCCCATGCGAGCCGCCGGAGAGCCCCAGATGGATCTGCGGCTTCGGAAGCCCGAGCTCGCGAAAGAAAGCGCCGGACATCGCCTCGTCGAAGTGCTGGCCCGTGTGGAGGAGGGTGTGGTCGAAGCGCTTTTGCAGGGCCGTGACCAGAGGCGCCGCTTTCACGAACTGGGGGCGCGCACCCACGACGGTCAGGATCTTCTCCATGGAGAGAGCCTAATCCTGAAGGCCGAGTATGTTTCCCTGGCCCTGACCCTCTATAGACTCAGCCGTAATGAAGATTGCCATGACCGGCGTGGCGGGTTTTGTGGGCTCGAATCTGGCCGAGCGACTCGTGCAACGCGGCGATAGCGTGCGGGGTATCGACGACTTGTCCCATGGCTCGCTGGAGAATCTCAGGGCCCTGGCGGATCATCGCGGGTTCCGCCTCGATCAGGGCTCCATTCTCGACCCCGAGGCGCTGCGCGCCGCATTCGAGGGCGCGGAGGTCGTGGTTCACCTGGCCGCGGGGAAGATTCCCCGGCATGGGGACGCCTTGGACACGCTTCTCATCAACGGGGAGGGCGGGCTCAACGTGCTGCGGGCCGCCCGCGACTGCGGCATTCGGCGCATGGTGCTCGCATCCACCTCCGATTGCTACGGACGAAATCCTCAGGTCCCGTTCAACGAGGAATCGGCGTCGGTCATCGGCTCACCCAAAGTGCGTCGTTGGAGCTATGCGGTGTCGAAGATGTTCGAAGAGCAAGCCCTCTTCGCCTTCCGGGAACGATACGGCCTCGAGGGTGTGGTTCTTCGGCTCTTCGGGGGCTATGGGCCGAAACAGAACATCACCTGGTGGGGGGGGCCTCAATCCGTCTTCATCGGCGCGGCCCTGCGGGGTGAAGCGCTCGAAGTTCATGGGACCGGGGAGCAGACGCGAAGCTTCACCTTCATCGACGACATGGTGGAAGGTTTCGTGCGCGCCCTCGATGTCCAGAAGGCGGACGGTGAAGTCTTCAATATCGGAATCGATCGGGAAATCACCATCCTGAACCTGGCCCGGATGGTCTCGGAGATGATTCGGCCGCAGGAAGTCCCCAGCCTTCGTCTCATCCCCTATGAGACCTTTGGACGTTACGAAGATGTGGAACGAAGAATTCCCGATGGTTCCAAATCCGAAACGATCCTCGGATTCCGGGCGCGGGTGAATCTAGAAGAAGGCCTGCCCCGGGCCATCGAATGGCAGAGCAGAACCATGCGGCGACTTGGTCTTTTGTGATTCACGCGGTGGTTCCGGTTCTCAATGAAGAGCCGAACGTCGCGAACCTGGCCGACCAAGTCAAGGATGCCCTGAATCCATTCGCACCCTACCGGATTCTTTTTGTGGACGATGGTTCCACGGACGGAACCGCGGCCATCCTCAAGGCCAGAGCGCCGGACATCGAAACCATCTCTCATCTGCGGAATCTCGGCCCCGGCGCAGGGTTTCGGACCGGTTTCACCCACCTCCTCAAGACCCTGCAGCCTTCCGATCTCGTGCTCACCCTCGAAGGCGACGGGACCAGCGACCTCGCCGTTCTGCCCAGGATGCTTGGACGAGTCCGAAACGAGGACGACGACATCGTCCTGGCCTCGTGCTACCTGTTCGGGGGGGGGATCAAAGGAACGTCTCTTCACCGGGTGGGCCTCTCCCATCTGGCCAACGCCCTGGTGAAACAGACTCTGAGCCTCTCTGGTCTGGCCACGCTCTCGAGTTTCTTCAGGATTTACCAGGGTCGCACCCTCCTTCGTCTGCGCGAGAATTTTGGAGACAGGCTGTTTGAATCGGACGGGTTTGACAGCCAGATTGAGATTCTTCATCTCGCCGCGAAGCTGAAGATGAGGATCTCTGAGGTGCCCATGGTCCTCGACGGCTCCCGGCGCCTTGGCCGAAGCAAGATGAAGATCCTGAAGACAGCGGTCGCCTACCTTCGTCTGGTCGCTCGATACCGTCGGTGAATCACTCCTCTTGGATGGCCCTGCTGGGCTTCCTTGAACAAAGGGCATCTCTAGACCGAAAAGGCGCCGTCAAGGGGTCTGCGTTGTGGGATATCCTGCCGATCGGGTTTCGCCACCCTTCTTGTGAAGCTTCGATCAACGTTGACCAATCCGAAAGGGCCGGCCCGTTCTCCTGAAGGCGAAGAGTCGCCGGAGACGCGCTCCACGAACCGGTTCCGTGAACGCCTCTCGGTCGTCATTCTGGCCTTCGTATGCCTCACCGCGGTAACTCTGCTCAAGCCGGACGGAGATCCAGATATCTGGGCTCGTCTGGCGGCCGGGAAGCTGATTTTAGAGACCGGGCAGGTGGTTCGGCCCGATCCCTTTTCGTATACACCCACGACGCCGGAGTGGATCGACCATGAGTGGGGCGCGGGAGTCGTGTTCTACATCGTCGCCGCGATGGCGGGCCAGCGGGGCCTCCTCCTCCTCAAGGCTTCCCTCATGTTCGGAACTCTCACATTCATGTACCTGCGCGCGCGACGCGCGACCGGGCGGCCGCCAAGCCTGATCTTCCACGTGCTTCTCGTGGGGGCCATGACTCTGGGCTTCGTGGCCTCGATCCGCGCCCAGGCGTTCACCTTCTTTCTCTTCTCCGCCTGGCTCTATGTCCTGGAGCGCGCTCGCGAGGGGCGCTGGGGATTCGCCTGGCTGATTCCACTTTCCGGCGTTCTCTGGGCCAACCTTCATGGCGGATTCCTCGCGGGAGTCGGACTCATCGTTTTGTTCGCGGGCGGCGAGTTCATCCGTCGAGGCCCCGCAGCCCGGTTCGGGGCGCTCGCCGCGATCACCGCGGCTGCGTCGCTTATCAACCCCTATGGCTTCAGATACTGGTCGTATCTGCTCGATGCGACCACGATGGACCGGAGCACCATTGCCGAGTGGAGGCCCATGAATCTGTTCGGATCGGAGAGCGTCTTCCTCGGATTCAAGATACTCCTCGCGCTCACCGCGGTCGCGCTGATCAGGAAGGCCTTTGATCGTGATCTCCCCGATCCAGGAACCCTCGCGACCCTCCTCGTCACCGCCGCGATCGGCCTCCGCGTCGCGAGGCACAGCACCTTCTTTATCATTGCGTCGGCGCCCTTCGTCTGGTCATGGCTGACATCCATGTGGAGGCGCTTCGCCCCCGCCAATAGCGCGGCTCATGGGATCCCCTTGGCTATCGCGCCCGTTTTGGAGGCGAGTTACTACGGAATCAGCCGGGGCCTCCTCCTGCTGTGGACCATTCTGACCCTGACCACCACGCCGATGCGAATCGTGCTCTTCGATGAGTTCCCTGTGCGCGCCGTCGACTTCATAGCGCAAAACCGGCTTCACGGGAACCTCCTGGTGCCCTTCAACTTCGGCAGCTACGCGATCTGGCGCCTCTACCCTTCATGCCGTGTGTCCATGGACGGCCGTTACGAGACCGTTTACCAGGATTCAACCTTCCGAGCCGTGCGGAACTTCTTCGGTGGCGGGCCTGGGTGGAGCGAGTTCCTGGATAAGTTTCCTCATGAAATCATCCTTAGTCCGCGAAACAAGCAGGTAGAGGACAACATGGCCCGGCGTGCAGATTGGGTGATGGCCTACTCGGACGAGCGCCACCGGGTCTACGTGCCTGTAGCACAAGCCGGAGAGTGGCCGCCCCTGGCACCCCACGCCGGTGGCGATCCGTTTCGAACGCAAGACAAGCCCCGGTACGCTCCATGACGCTGACGCCAGACCGGGGCGATCCGTCGGAGCCAGTCCACGACGCCACGACGGACCAGCGAGAAGCCATCTCGCCGGAAAGGGCTTCATCCTTCGATCCAGAGCGTCTCAGCCTTGCCCTGATCGGGTCGGCCTTTGTGACCATGGTCGCCTTCTCGTGGCAGAAATGGGCTGACCCGCTCATCGACTTCGGACGAGAGCTCTACATCCCCTGGCGGCTCCTCGAGGGCGACCTCCTGTACCAGGATGTCGCTCACTATTACGCGCCACTCTCCACTTTCGTGAACGTCGGGTGGTTCAAGCTCCTTGGAGTGTCGTACCGGAGCCTGGCTATTGGAAACACCCTGATACTGGCGGCGATACTCGCGGTCTGTTACTGGCTGCTGCGAAGGGTATCGAGCCTGCTCGCCACCACGACTGCGATCGTCGTGACAACCCTGGTCTTCGCGCTTGGCCAGTACCTGGCGATCGGAAACTACAACTACATCAGTCCGTACGCCCACGAAGTCACTCACGGCCTCCTCCTCGCCCTCCTCACACTCGCCGCGCTGAGCCGTCACTTCGAGGCCCCAAGCCGCCGTTCGCTGGTCACCGTCGGTCTTTTCCTCGGCCTCGTGTTCCTGACCAAGTATGAGGTTCTCGTGGCGGTTCTTGGCGGCGCGGTTGTAGGACTCCTTGTCCATCGTTTCGAAGCCGGGCGAGAGTGGCGTGGCCTTTTTTCCGATCTCCTGACCGTGACGTTGTCAACGGCCCTTCCCATCACCGCGTGCTGGGCGCTCTTGAGTACCCAATTGCCAGCCGCGACCGCGTGGCACTCCGTGCTCGGGCCGCTTGCCCTGGTACGGGGCGCCGACCTCGCCTCCAGCCGTTTTCTTTGGGATCTTTCGGGCCTCGCAACTCCGGCGCTCGCCCTCGCCGGGATCACAGGCTGGACTCTGTTCTACGCCTGCGCGACGCTTCCCGTGGCCTTGCTGGGCCGAGCGGAGTGGCGGCTCGACCGCCGTCTTTACACGGTTACCGCCCTGACCTTGCCGGTCGCGGTGCTCGGCGTGGCCACGACGATGCTGCCTCTTCGGCAGGCTCTGCTCCCGTTGCCCTTCTTCGTTATCGCAGGCTCTATCGCCGAATTCAGAAGGAGGGAGCGAATCGATGCCGGGTCGCCCAAGCGTCTCACCTCTCTCGTCCTTGCCATCTTCTCTCTTCTTTTGTTACTCAGGATTCCACTGAATGCGGGACCGTCCCACTACGGCTTCGTCCTGGCCATGCCGGGAACGCTCTTTCTGATCATCGCGGTGATCGATCACGTACCCGCGTGGCTCGACGCAAGAGGCTTCGGCGGGCGCCTGTTCCGCACCGCGGTTTTCAGCCTTCTCGCGCTGCTCTCCGCAGCCCATTTGAGAACCTCGGCCGCGTTCTTCTCAACGCGCACATATTCCCTGGGGCAAGGAGCGGACGCTATTCGAGTCGATGCCCGAGGCGCCGTGGTCGCCCGAGCCGTCGAAGTGGTGGCGGATCGTGTTGGGCCGCAGCAGACCCTGGTGGTGTTTCCAGAGGGCGCGATGGTCAACTACATGGCTCGACGCCGAAGCTCGGTGTCACACGTTCTTTTCCATCCCACTGCCCTTGCCCTGTATGGCGAGGGCGCGCTTGTGGTGGAACTCGCGGCACACCCGCCTGACTACGTCCTGGCCTTCTCGCGAGAGATGCGGGACCTGAGGGAGTTCGGTTGCGTGGCGTTTGGAGACAACTGCGCGCAGAAGCTCGGCGCGTGGCTCAAGGAGGGGTACCGGCCTGAAGTGATCGCCGTGTCTGGAAAGAAGCGGCTTTTCACACTCCTTGCAAGAGTCACCGACTCATCGCCACCACCGCCTCCGGAGGTCATCGAGGTCACGGTCGCCCGGTGAACGCGGGATGAAGCTGAGATCGGCCTTAGAGCGCGCCGGCGCTGCACGCGAACCCTCGGAGCACGAGATCCCGCCCCTGTATTTCGCGCTGATCGTGGCCGCCCTGGCCATCGGCCTCTTCGCGCGTCTCTCCGGTCTCGCGCTTGAGAGCCTCTGGCTGGACGAGGCCTACGGAGTGTACTGGGCGCGGCAGCCCGT
Source organism: uncultured Acidobacteriota bacterium (assembly GCA_964520805.1). GTDB lineage: Bacteria > Acidobacteriota > Vicinamibacteria > Fen-336 > JAGNNV01 > JAGNNV01. The sequence continues at coordinate 14,761 of CAZFQH010000026.1, forward strand.
CCTCGATATCCTGACCGAGCCGCAGGCGGACGCGAAGTTGTTCACGCTTCTTCAGAAGGTCGCGCTCTTCGTCGTTGGCGACTCGGATTTCACAGTCCGCCTCGTGCCTCTCGTCGCGAGCCTCCTCACCACGGTATTCGTGTATCGCGCGGCGCGAGTGGTCGGCGGAGACTCAGCATGGGCCGCGGCTGCGCTTTATCTCGTCTACCCGATTGGAATCAACTTCAGCCGCATCGGCCGGGCCTACTCCGTCTTGTTGCTCGCGGCATCCGCTTTTTTGTGGCTCTCTCTGCGCTTCCTCGGACAGCCGCGACGCGACACCTTCGGCTGGGCGCTCGGCGCGTGGGTCATGGTTCTCTACTCTCACAAATCGGGCTATTTCCTGGGGCCTCTGTTGATCGCCCTGATCGCCCTGCGCCCCGAGTTCATACGAGCGGAGGCCGGGTTTGTGTCGCGCCATCTGATCCTGGGCACGCTCGCCTGCGTCCCGCTCGTCATGATGGAGATCTCCGCGATGACGGTCAGCCAGGCCACCTACGCCAATGCCGCGAGCCTCGCGCCGAAGATCAGCGCATGGCTCTACCCCTTCTACTCGATCTACAACCTGACTCCGCAGACGCTCTTCGCCGAACGCGGCGTGTTCGAAATGATGGGTATCGGACAGCCGTGGACCGCGCTGGCTCACGTCCTCTACCTGGTCCCCCTCGGCCTGGGAGTGGCGGCCCTTTGGGCAAAGCGAGGGGAGGCCGGGCGGAACTGCGGGCTTCTCTTCCTGATCCTCTGGGCCTTCACCCCGCAACTCTTCATGACCCTGCTGACTTTCGCCGGCATGCCCGTCTACATCGCGGGGAGGAACGATCTGGCTCTCCTCCTTCCGATGGTCCTGCTCCCCGCCTGCGGTCTCGCCCTGATCCGTGTGGAGAAGGTCCGAGCCCTTCTGATAGCCCTCATCCTGCTCACGCTCGCCCCTTACCATCTGGCCGTCGTGTCAGGGGTTCGCCCCACTTTTCGGGGGCTGGACCGGGCTAACGCGCTCCGGGTCTCCCGGGCCATGGGGCCGCGCGACGGCTGCATCTTCATCGGCCATATCTATTTCAGCTACGAACGGTATTTCGACGCGACAAGGCTCCCGCAGTGCATCACTCTCGGGGTCGGCGCCGTTCTCAACTCAAAAGCGGCCCCGGAAGCCCGGATGGAGACATTCCTAAAGGCTCACATGGCGCGGGGAGCAAGGATCTGGATCATGGCTCCACAGGATGCCTTCACAAGGGGCAACGATCTCGATGTCGCGAGGAAGGCGGTAAACGATGCCGCCCAGGCCGCGGGCCTGCAAGCCGAGGAGCGCGCGCAGGACGTCGCGTTCGACTGGCAGGGCAAAGCGATGATTCTGCGCCTTAGCCTCGAAGAGAAGACTCCCGCGATTTCAGATGGAACGACCCCGCTACTGCCGCGCCCGGCCTCTCAGTAGGAAAAGCCAGCCGGTGCTCAGAAGAACGTCAGCACAACCCCGGAGGCACCCAGAAACGTTCCGAGCGGCAGCTTCTGCCTGCCTTCATCGCCGAGCACCGTCACGAGCAGAAGGCCGACCAGCGCTCCGGTGACGTTCGCCATCAGGACGACCGCGACGAGCTTAGTCGACCCGAGAAACGCGCCCAGCATGGCGACCATTTTCCAGTCGCCTTGCCCGAGCGCCTCCTCACCGTAATAGAACTCCGCGGCTCGAGCGAGCCCCATCATGGCAAAGTAACCGACGGCCGCCGACAGGGCTGAGTCCCAAAGGGTCACCGGCCAGCCCGGCAGCCACGTAGCCGCAACGCCAAGCACGATGCCCGGCAGGGTGAGGATGTCGGGGAGCAACTGGTGCTCCAGATCGATCAGGCTCAGAATCAGCAGAACGGTTACGAACCCCATGGTCGAGATGCCTCGCAGCGACGGAGCGCCCATTCCTGCGATCAGGAGCCAGAGCACCGCGTTCACGGCCTCCACCACTGGCTTCTGAGTGGACACTTTGGTGCGACAGAACCGGCACCGCCCACCATCAGCGAGCCAGCCCAAAATCGGGACCATCCCCAACAACCCGCCCCGCGTGCGACAGACTGCGCAGGAGAGGAACGGCCGTTCCAGGGGCCGCTCAACCGGCAGCCTGTCGATGCACGCATTCGCCATGCGCCCGGCGATGAGTCCGCAGGCCGCTGCCCCGATGGGCCATGCCAGGGCACCGAAGGCCGAGAAATCCTCCGGGTTTGGCATCAATATGGGGTATGGCTTTCGGGACGACGGAGACTTCCGAAAACCTAAGATTACGGTTTCTTCAAGTCGATGTGGTCGCGACGAACCCAGCCGTCAGCACCCTTTGGAACTTGAATGCGTCGCCAGACACCCTTCTCCTCCAGGACCAGCACCGCTGCACCTGGGACCACGCAGTCCACGAGAACGGCCTCCTGGTCGGGACGCGCGCGAACCTCGACGCACGAATCGCTGTGACCACCCACCGTCGCTTCGGCGGCCTTGAAAGAGAAGGGCACCCCCGCCTCGTCCAGCCCGGTCTTCCCGATCGAGGTGGTCGGGTTGTCGGGGAACTCGAGGGGCGGCAACCGGACAGGGACACTCGGAGGCACCACGATTTTCGGGGTGATTAGAAAGACCAACTCCGTGTTCTCAAGACTCTTCCGTTGCCAGCGGAGAAGGGGAATGACCTTGCCCAACAGGGGCAGTCCACGCTCCTCGACCGACTCATTGGAACTTAGCAGGCCGCCTAGAACCAGGCTCTCGCCCGCCTGCACGCGAGCGGTGGTTTCGACCCTCTGAATGCGGAAGCCCGGAACTGAGCCGTTGCCGAGTCCCGCGCTTGGGGTGACGATGCTCGGGGCCACTTCAAGCGTGACCAGGCCGCCATCGCTGACCGTCGGGCGGATGTCGAGCCGAACGCCGAACTGCTGAAAGAAGAAGCCCGCTGAACTCGACACCGCGGTTGAGCTTGTGGTGGGTATCGGTACCTCGCCCCCGACCAGGACCGATGCCTGCTCACCCGACATGGTGAGAATGTTGGGCTCGGCAACAGACCGGGCCACCTGCTTCTCCGTCATGAAATCGAGAGCGGCGATGGCGGAGATCGTCTTGTCAACGTAGGACCCGACCAGATTGCCCGAGCCGGCAAGGGCGGTGACGCCGCCGCGCAGGTCCGGGAGGGGCCCACCCCCGGGAATCGTCGCGTGCGCGGCCGAGAATTGCTTCCCGTCGAGACGCATGTCAAGCCCCATCCTGCGGGCCTTGTTGCGATCGACTTCGAGGACACGTATCGCCACCATGACTTGAGGCAGGAAGTCGACCTTCAGAAAAGAGACCACGCGTCCGGATTCACTCGTGATGAGCAGGCCCCGGGCTACCTGGATGGCGA
>CAZFQH010000027.1:0-17748 GCA_964520805.1 uncultured Acidobacteriota bacterium
AGCTTCCTCGGAGAGAACCGCGGCCAGAGTCTGGCCGATCGCCGCATCGCGGGGCACGCCGGCCAGACGTTCCATGCCCCGGTTCCAGCGTTCGATCCGTCCGCCTTCGCCCATGACCACGACGCCCGCTTCCATGCTCTCCACGATGCTCGCGTGGTAGTCGGTGAGGCGAGTGAGTTCACGGGCCTTGTCCTCAAGACTCTCGTAGAGCCGGCCGTTGAGAATGGCGGTCGCGGAAACTGCGCAGAGCGAGCGGATCAGCTCGGCCTCGTCCTCGTCCATGGTCTCGGAGGCGAGAGGGTCGCCGAGTCCGAGAACCGCCACCACCTCACCACGTGCCATCAACGGGAAGTAGTGGGCGAAGAGGTCTGAATTCGAGTCGTCGCCGACCGCCACCGGGCCGACCCCGGAATCGGGAGATTCGCCGAGGAACACGCGCTGGACCGCGGGCTCGGCATCCACGGTCGGGGTTCCGGGAACACCGAAGTGACGCACCGTCTCGAAACGCGAGGCGTGGCGCGCGAACAAAGCGCCACGGGTGACTCCGATGGCCTGCTGAACTCCGGCAAGAAGACGCTCGGCCAGGCGATCGCGATCGAGTTCGGTGGAAAGTTCGGGCGAAAGCCGGAGCAGGGTCTGGCGCGAGTCGTAGCGGTCTTTGAGGGCGAGGCGATCCACCGCGGTCTGAATCCGGTTTCGCAGGGGAATGAAGAGAAGGGCGACGAGGCAGATGACCACGATCAGCGGGGCGGCGTCGGTTCGGTTGCCATCACCCAGGAGGCCGAGCACGAGCAGGCAGACCCCGAACACGGAAGTAACCGCGATGAGAGAGACCAGCAGCCGGCGGAACAGGAAACCGATATCGACGATGCGGTTTTGAATGATGGCGTAGGCGAGGGACAGGGGCAGGAGGGCGAGAGGGATGGCTCCGAAGAGTTCGGGCACGGTGCCGCCCGCGCGGCCAAGGACGAAAGGCACGGCATAGAAGGCGATGAAGGGGCCGATGCCGGCCGCGGTACCGAGGGCCAGCGACCGCATGCGCCGCCGCTCCAGACCCACTCGGGCCCGCGACGACGCGCGCCACAACACCACGAAGCCGAGGAGGAAGAACACACTGAAGTAGGCGGGCTCAAGGCGATCGGTCCAGCCGAGGATGGCCTCCGCCAGCGGGACGGAGCCGGCCTAGAGGAGCCCGAAGAGTTCAAGCGCCATGAAAGCGAAGGCGGCGCCGTAAACCCGAAGAGTCCGTGTGGGGGTGCTGGACTTCGCGAGCTTCAGACAGAAATGGAGGTAGCAGGGCGGCAGAAGGGCGATGCCGATCGAATCGAAGAGCATCAGGCCCCAGTCGACCGCGTCGAGGCGCCCGGAGCCGGACACGGAGTAGACAATGAAGAAGAGCGCGCACAACGCCGCGAAATGCAACCGCAGCTTTTCGCCAGGACGCCTCATGGCTACCAGGGTGCCAAGGCCCAGGCAGAAGAAACCCATCAAGGACAGGTAAGTCGAAAGCCGCCGGTCTCCGGTGGGAAGGGTGATGGGTTGGAGATGGCGGCTCGACTGCACGCCCTGCCGATCGACCCGGTACTCGACATCGGGTCCGAACGCGACCGAACGCGCGAGTTCGAGGGCGACGTCTTCCGTGGTCGAGACCCGGTGGTCGGCCACCGCGATGAGTTTGTCGCCACGCTTGATTCCCGCCAGATCGGCGGGTGAACCCGCGACCACCACATCGGCGGTGAGGGCTCCGGTCGACGGCCGCCACGAAACCCCATCCTCCCGCCATTTCGGCCCGAGCCTTTCGACCATGCTCAGGACGCCGAGGGAGGCGAGCAGGGAAGCGGCGAGCAGAATCCGATTGCGCCGCGAGACTCGGGCTGAGAGTCGCTTCCGCAGCGACGTGTAGGTTTCAGCGGGCAGCGTGAACAAGGTCGCTCTGAACTCTCGTGCCTAGAACTTCACCCGGATTCCGCCGGTGATGCGGCGGGGCGGGGCGGCCACCGCGAACTCATCGAGGTTTCGCCGGTCGACGTCGTCGTAGTAGACGTTGCGCAGGCTGACCAGCAGCGCCATGTCCGCGCCGATCATGGCGGGAACGAAGGGCACGTCCTGGCGCAACTCCACGAGGTAGCGCTGGGACCGCTGCCGCGGCCGCGCCTCGCCCTCGTAGTTAACTACGGAGGCCCCTTCGTGGAAGCGATGGAAGATGGCGATGCCGGTGCCGGAGCGTCGGAGGTAGGCATCGAACCTTGTGGTGAACTGGTGGAAGTCCCGGGTTCGGCCGACCGTCATCGCACTCGCCTCGAAGCGTCCGTAACCGTATTCCACCCCGGCCTGCGCCTGGCCGTCCGCGAAGGTTCTTTCGAGCATCACCGAGCCCACCTGCACCCGGTTCCGGCTGGCGTTCCCCACGTAGGGGGCGCCCAGAGCGCGCGAGGGAACCAGGAGCAGGGCGTGGGTGACGCTCTGGTCCTGTATGCCGAGCTCCAGACGCGTCCGCGGAGAGCGGTACCCTGCGGACACGCCACGATTCCAGGTCTTTTGGGGTTGGAAGCCGGCCGCGAAGCGCGGCAGGCCCTCGGACAAGGCGATGAGGTCGCTTTCTTCAGTCACCACTTCAAGCCCTGGAAATAGAGTGTCCCCGGAGACGTCGAAGCGGAGGTAGGAAACACCCGACCCCGAAGTATCCGGGTCTTCGATGAGCACTGAAAACTCGGGGTCGATGGCGCGGGACGCTCCGAGGAACGGAGCGTCGATGAATCGTCCGCCCGCGCGCGTGGTGAGGTTATCGAAGAGCTTCATCGCGTGGACCATTCGGAAGGCTCCAACCGAACGGCGGTCGACCTCGGCTCCGAGGATGGGGAGGACGGTGTTGAAGCGGGTTCCGTAGACCGCACCCACTTCGATGGTGTTTCGGTCCCCTGCGGCGAGTTCGAACTCGGCACCCGCCCTCCAGGTGGTGGCCGCACTCTCGGCGGCGAGGCCGGTCAGGGCGAAAGCCAGATCGTCGGTGATGTATCCAGAGACCCGCACCAGACCGGCGCCGTTCGGCCGTGAGCTTTGCGCGCTTGCATCGGCACCCGCGGGCAGGGTCAGCAGTTTCACCTGACCGGAGAAACCCGACATCTCCAGGTCGGACGAGAGGCTTTCGGCGAGTGCTACCTGGGTCGCACCGGCCTCGCGCTCGTTGAGCACCGACTTCCGGCGCTGGCGGAGAACGATCTCGCGCCTTCGGGCCGCGGTGGCGTCATCAACCGCCGGCTCCGGCTCCTCGGGAAGCGTCTCGGCCGCCTTGACGGTGACGGCGTCGAACGCAGTGAGAGTCTGCAGCGCCAGGTCCTGAGCGGCTACGCGCCACGCCGCTCGCAACGGGGACAGGGGCGAAAGGAAGAGCAGTCGCGAAGTGCCGCTCGTGTTTCCAAAAAGCGAGGCCGGCAGCGCCGGGGTGAAGCCGGCCAGTGTTGGAAAGGTTCGCGCGGTCGAAGAGGGAACCGGGGTGAGGAGGGCGGGTCGCGACCATGCCGATGCGGGCACCGTCCGGATCAGGAACTGCGAAGCCTTATCGTCGCCGGTCGCGGCGGCGTGCGCATAGCCGGCCGTTGCCATCACTATTGCTACGGAACGTAGTTTGAGAACCATCGATCACCCTCCCATTCATCGGGAAGAATCCGTAAAACCAGCAGGACGGCCCCAGACGCCCCGGAATCAGGGCTTCGTCCTTTCCTAAACGTAGCACGGCAGGGCCGCTAACGTCTTCGCCCGGGAGCGAATAACGTTCCGTTCTCATGGAAGTCCCGGCACGCCCGCAAACCCCTGTTCGGGCCAATCGTCCTTTCGGCCGCCGGCTGACCTCGACTCTAGCCGTGGCCATTTTGATTCTTGTGGCAGGGGGCGGGGCCTCGTCGCAGCCTGCGGGGCTGGCTCTGGGCGTGCCCTCCCTCGGGTTTCTGGCCCTCTCGATCCTCGCCGGGGCCCTGGTGTGGGCCTCAGGAGTGAATGGCCTGGCCGGCCTTCTACTACCGGTCGTGGGCCTCCTGATTGGCTCCTTCCTGCTCCCGACTTCCACTTCTATATTGCTCTTCTCCGGTCCGCCCCTTTTTGCTCTGGCCCTTGCGGGAGTGGTTCTGGCGGTTCAGAGCCTGGGCGCGCGGCCTCCGAGGTCGCTACTGGTCCCTGCCTTTCTCGCCATTTACGCGATGGCGGCTTTTCAGGCGCAGACTCGGGTGGGGCCGGATGGAGACGAGCCGCAGTATCTGATGGTCGCGGACAGTCTTCTCCGCGACCATGACCTGGCACTGGAACCAGACTTCAAGGAGGCGCGATACTCGACGTTCTTCTCACGGGCCCTTGAGCCGCACTTCCGGATTCGCGGTCCGGAAGGTCAGATCTACTCGCTGCATGCGGTGGGGCTGCCCGTCCTTATTTTTCCCGCGTACGCCCTGGGTGGATACGGCGGCGCCTCGTTCTTTCTCGCCCTGCTGGCGGCGTTGCTGGTGCGCGAGATCCGGCGCCTGATTGAGGCCCTGACCGGCAACCGGGAGGTCGCGGAAGGGACGGCCTGGATCGTGGGCCTTTCGCCGCCCCTCATTCACTTCGCCGGTTTGATCTTCACCGAGATACCGGCCGCCCTCTTCCTATGTATTGGCTTGCGCACCGCGATCTTTGGCCGAACCCCTCGTACCCTCGTGGCCGCGGCGCTTTGTGCGGCCGCCCTTCCCTGGCTGAACGTTCGCTACGTCATTCTCGCGATGGCCATCGTCGGCGCTTTGGTCTGGCAGGTATGGAAGGGACGGGCCACCGCGAACCCGCGCCGCTTTCTGGCCCCGGCCGCGATCCTCGCTGGTTCAGCCTTCGCGATCGGCCTCTACCACTACCTTCTTTGGGGATTCTGGGATCCGCGCCGCGTCTACGGCCGCCGGCGTGAGTTCGGACTGGAGGTGCTTCCTGAAGGGTTGCCCGGACTCTTCTTCGATCAGGAGTTCGGCCTTTTTGTCTACGCACCGATCTTTGTGCTCTCGTGGCCTGGGCTCCTGTTTCTGTGGAAACGTCACCGCCCACTGGCCCTGGCCGCGGGCTTTGCCCTTGCGGGAGTGATCGGCACCGCGAGTGTCTGGCCGATGTGGCGGGGCGGCTTCAACCCGCCCGCTCGGTTTCTGGTGCCCCTGGTCTCGATTCTGGCCTGCGGTCTCGCTCTTTCCCTTCTGCGCGGAGTGCGGCCCGCTGCCGCACTCCTCGCGGGCTGGAGCCTCTGGTGCGGCCTGGGAGGTGCCATGAACATCGAGACCATCCACCGCGACCGCGAAGGGGTGGCGCCGTTTTTCAGGACGCAATCCGGGGCTCGGGAATGGACCGCCGTCCTGCCATCGTTTGTACTCTCCGAGGATCGCGCCACTCGCGTGCTCGTCTGGCCCTGGGCCCTGCTTCTCGCGATCCCGTTCGTGGGCGCGCTACGCCAGCCTCGATCCGATGCCTCCGCCCGGGCGCTGCGCGCCCGCGACCTGGCGATGGCGTCGATGGCCTTGGTGACCACGGCGATGGTCGCGGATGGCCTGAGTCCGCGAGTGCGCTCTCCCGAACACGACGCGGTCCGCCTTCTCGGCGCGCCGTCTCTTCTCCTCCCCTCGCTCGGAGCGGTCCCGGCCCTGGCCGCGGGCTGGCCGCTGGATCTCATTTACGAACCTCATCGCCACCCCTTGGGGCAGCCAATTGTCACGGAGCTCACAATTCCGTCCGGCCGCTACGAGGTCATACTTAGTACGGACGACACCCCTGCCCATTCGCCGCCGGCCCTGGTCGTGACTCGCTTGACCACGGGCGTTCGCTCGCTTCTTTCGACGAAGCAGGAAGAAGCGTCGCTGACCGCGCACCTGACGCTCGACACGGGTGGCCGCTTCGATCTGGCCCTTCGCTACGGCGAACCCAGGACACTGCGATTCTTCGAGCTTCGTCCGATTGAACGCTGAGGGCGGCTGACGAATTTCGAGAGAGCAGGGTCACAGCCTTTTCCCTGGTGAAGCCCGCACCTGGCCCCTGCGCTTCGAGCGTCGGTAAAGCCAAGGGGCGACCACGCGGCGGACTGCTATGGTCCGCGTCCCCCCATTCCACGGAGAAATCATGATCATCACGAAATCCGAACTCATCGCGGCCCTGCAGGACGAGGTCCGCATCCTGCTTCACCTCGCGGGCAAGGTCGATCCCGCCCAGCGCGACTACCGTCCCACCCCGAAGCAGCGAAGCACCTTCGAACTACTCAAGTACCTGAGCATGATGGGTCCGGCGCTCGTGCGCGCGGCGAAGACGGGGACTTTCGACACGGAAGCCTGGAAGGCCGCCGAAGCTGCCACCAACGCGCGCGACTTTGACGCAACTCTCGCCGCCATCGCATCGCACAAGGATGAGTACGCCACCCTCCTCGGCGACATGACGGACGACGACTTCGGCGCTGAGGTCGAGCCGTTCGGTCAGAAGACCACGCGCGGCGGTTTCATCGTGCGCTGGGTGTTGAGCGGTTGTGCGGCCTACCGCACGCAGCTGTTCCTGTATCTCAAGTCCTGCGGCGCGGAAGAGCTCAGCACCCGGAACCTCTGGCAGGGGATGGACAACCCCGACAAGGCCTGAGCCGCGGAATACGCGCCCCCGTTCGCTTTGGAAGAGGTACGGGGAGGAAATACCTCGACCGATGCGGGTGCGCGACATGCCACGCCCGGGGTAACCGGGCCGGGCATGCCCGGCCCCTACGGTCCTGGGCCGGGGGAAGACCTGTCCACGCACCTCGCCTTGCCGACGCCCAGGCGGTGGCGCTTTCCGTCTGGGGGCTGTGGTCGAATTTTGTATACTGTCATACATGGAGAACTACAATCAGTCCAGGGTCGTCACCCTTCGCGTCCCTGCGGATCTTGATCGACGGCTCGCGAGCGAGGCCAGGCGTCAGCGCCGAACCAAAAGTGACCTGGCGCGTGAGGCTCTCTCCACTGCCTTCGGTGAAAGTGCTACGACCGAAGATCCGGGCCGGGAAGCCCGCCGGCAATCACTCCTCGTGAGTTCGAGAAAGTCGGAACGTGAGGCCTTGGGGTTTGTCACCGCAGCCGCGGATCATCGGGGCTGGAAGTGAAACGCGGCGCGATCGTGGTTGTGGCGGCGCGAGGGGCGTATACCGGCAAGTCGCGCCCCGCCATCGTGGTGCAGTCCGATCTCTTCAACCCGACCCACTCGAGCGTCACGGTCTGCCCGATCACGAGCGACTGCGTCGACGCCCCTCTTTTCCGTATCACTCTCCCTCCGGGATCGCGGACCGGTTTGAGGAGCGTCTCCCAGGTGATGATCGACAAGGTGGTGAGCGTGCCGAGGTCCGCCATCACCGGGGAAATCGGCGAGTGCAACGCCGCCGAAATGGATGCGATCGGTGGCGGACTTCGGATGTGGTTGCCTACGGAGTAAAAGTGCGTCAAGGCGGCAACGAGGGTCGCCCCAACGATCCTCCCGCCTCCATGACATTGTCTCCCGGCCCGCGGCCTGGACCGTACGAAATCACCGGCCGGATCGGAATGGGATGGGCGAATTGTTCCGTGCTCGCGACACCAGGCTCAATCGCGACCCCGCGATCAAGGTGCTTGGCTGCGGCGTGCGCAGGATCATGAACGAGTCGCGCCATTCAAGGGCGAGGCGCAGGTCCTCGCGTCGCTGAATCATCCAAACATCGCGGCCATTTACGGGTATAGGAGGTAGGGGCGAGGCATGCCTCGCCCGATGCGGGTGCGCGACATGCCACGCCCGGGGCCAACCGGGCCGGGCATGCCCGGCCCCTACGGCTCGATCGTCGCCCTCGTTATGGAATTGGTCGAGGGTGAGGATCTCTCCGCGCACATCGCACCCGGAGCCATTCCCATCGCCGAGGCTCTCGAAACCGCGCATGAACAGGGCTTCGGTCCTTGCGCGCGTGCCGCGAAAGCGGTGACGGTATGGCGCCCCGCACGCGCGGGGCTCTCCTGACGTGCCTCTACCACTGCGCACAAGTCGTCACGACCAGCGCTTTCTCCTGATACGGAGTTTCGAGTCCGACGACAAGCCCGTCAAAAGTGAAGCGGGTAGCGTACGCCTCGCCCGACCATGGGCACGCCTCGCTCAACGAGGTCGCGTCACATGACCGAGGCGGGGGATCATCCTCGGCACCGCAGGCACGACCCCCGCAAAACTCCCCACTTCTACAAACTACTACGTACTTCGTGCTCGATCGACCACAGATCGGCTCCCAGCCGGCGTCGAATCATGCGCTCTCGCATGGCACGCCGCTTGCTCACTTGCCGATAGGCCCACGAGCGGGCCCAAGGCCGCACGTCGCGGCCGTCAACGGCGCAAACAGAGGATTTATGCACAAGAGCAAACTGATGGCAGTGGTGGTCGCGGGCAGTCTGGTCGGGCTCGTCGCCTGCGACAAGGAGAAGGCCACAACGACGACGACCGAGACCAAACAGACGTCGGCCGACGGCAACACCAACACGCAAAAGACCGAGAGCAAGGAGGTCGGTACCACCTTGCAGTCCACTACGACGACCACGGCGGATACGTCGGCCGGGGCAGTCAAGGCGGTCACCAACACCTTCATCGGTACCGTGACCATCTACACGCCCGGGAAGAGTATCGAGGTGATGACCGGCAACAAGGAAACCCATTCCTTCGCGCTCGACGGTAAGGACTCGATCGTGGCGATCGATCGTGCCACCGTAGTCGGCTCCAAGGTGATGCTGGTCGAAGACAAGGGCGAGAACGGCTTCCACAAGATCACGGTCACGCCCTCCGTCTGACCGCGCACGAAGTCGAGAGAGGCCCTCGCGGGCGCATTCGTCGAAGGCGACCCTGATGGGCGGTAGAGTCTTCGCGTGGCTGCAGGGCTGATCTCCGAGGACGACGCGCAACGGGCAATCGCTCACCTCCGGACGGTTCTGCGCGAGGACTTTGTCCGCCAGTCTTTCGGCACGGACACACTGCGGCGGCTGAGAATCGTCGTCGGTCGGCCAGGAAATCGCGTTCCCGTTCCTTTTGAACCTCATGGTTCATCAGGAGGGCGCTCAACTCCTGGCGGCGCGGCCGCGACGAATCGGTTCGAGAACCACGTCGGTTCGCCGTCAGCTTCTCGAAGCGCTCAGCGAGCCGGAGTTAAGGGCCCTCCACCAAAAGGTGTTGGGGCTCGCCTTCTCAAATCGGACGGGCGCCGAGAGGGCTCTTGCCGACTTCAACTGGCATCGAGGATCGGCCAATGCCCTCCGCATGGCTCGCGCCTTCGGCCTTCCCGATGCCTACGCGGGAAAGAAGGAACGACCGGAGCGGGGAAAGTCCTACGAGATCGAGCCTATTGGTTCGCTGCGTCCCCTGAAGAGCTATCAGCGAGGCATCCTGGGGGAGATCCGATCCCGGCTTTCGGGCAGCGGCCGACTCATGGTGTCGTCGTTCACCGGCACCGGCAAGACCCGCCTGGGAATGGAGTACGTGGTCGACCTGCTGCTGCGCGACGATCAGGGACCCGTGGTCATCTGGGTCGCCCAGAAACGAGAACTGCTCGACCAGGCCTGCGATTCGATCGAACAACTAAAGCAGTATCTCGCGGTTCTGACCCTTACCGATCGTCGCCACCCCGTTCAGTCGGCACTCCCTGCCGCACCAGAAGACGGAAGGAGTTCGCCGCCACCGTTTTCTCCTGAGCCTTAAGGGCCGCGCGGATGTTGTAGTTTCCGGCGCGCGAGTAGTAGTGCTCCGAGGAAAACCGCCGGTCGATTTTCATCCCGGGCTCGAACGGCTCGCAGTCAGAGTCTTGCAGGCTCTTGCTGCCGTCGTCCCAGTCCCATTCGATGGCCAGGCAATAAAAATCCTCGGTGTCTTCGCCGCCCGTAAGCTCCGCGATGGCGAGGACGCTGACGGGGGAGAAGGCCATACGGGGAGAAACGCGAACCCCCAGTGTCGGCTTCTTGGGCTTGGCGCTCGCCGGAACTCCGAAAATGAGGCCGCTTGCGATGGTAATTCCAAGGATGGTGGATAAAGACTTGCGGTTCAAGAGATACCTCCCGCGGTATGCAGATAAGACGAACGGCAAGGAGTTTTGGACGTACCCGCGCCGACCCGGCCGATCTTAGAGCCGAGGCCCTACAATCTGACAAGTGACTTCTTTCTCCCGTCCCGCCGATCTCCCCGAAGGCATATTCGCCTGCGCTCGCCAGCTTGTCGCTGTGGGCGGCCGGGTGTTTGTGGTTGGGGGGGCCGTCCGCGACGCACTGCTGGGGAAGCCGGTGAAGGATTACGACCTGGAAGTCTTTGGGCTTCCGGCCGAACGTGTCGCTACGGCACTCGCGTCGATCGCACGGACGGAGCCTGCCGGAGATTCGTTTCCGGTTTTCAAGGTGGCCGGTCTGCCCGACGTCATCGGGCAGGTCGATGTGGCCCTTCCGCGTCGCGATTCGAAGAGGGGTCCCGGACATCGCGGCATCGAGGCCGTGGCCGACCCCGATTTGTCCCTTGAAGAGGCGGCGCGCCGGCGTGATTTCACCATCAACGCCATGATGTGGGATGTGATGGCGGGTACGATCGAGGACCCCTTTGACGGTGCTCGCGATCTGGAGGCGCGCGTTCTGCGGGTGGTGGATGAAGGGACCTTCGGGGAAGATCCGCTGCGCGCGCTTCGCGCCGCCCAGTTCGCGGCCCGCTTCGATCTCAAGGTAGAGGAGAAAACCGCGAGGCTCTGCGCATCTATGTCGCTCGGCGAGCTGCCCGCCGAACGCATCTTCGGTGAGATCGAGAAGGCGCTCCTCCACGCGACCCGCCCGTCCATCGCTTTCGCGCTTCTCGCAGAGTGGGACCAGCTTCGTTTCATCGCTCCCGAACTCGTCCCGCTCGCCGCGACGCCCCAGGATCCGGAGTGGCACCCCGAGGGCGATGTGTGGACGCACACTCTGCTGGCCCTCGATCAGGCCCGCGTGCTGATCGGCGATCTCGACGTTCCGCGCGCCCTTGCCGTGATGCTCGGGACGCTGTGCCACGATCTCGGCAAGCCCTCGACCACGAAGTTCGAAGACGGCCGCATCCGCTCTCGAGGTCACGAAGAGGCGGGCGTGGCGCCTACCCTCACGCTCCTCGACCGGTGGAATGTCCACACTCGCGATTCCTTTCCGCTCCGCGATCAGGTCGTGGCCCTGGTAAAGGACCACCTCAAGCCGGGGATGCTCTATCAGGCGCGGGCTGAGGTGGGACCGGGAGCGATAAGGAGGCTGGCGCGCCGGGTTGAGGCCGATCTTCTGTACCGCGTTGCGCGGGCCGATTGCCTCGGGCGCACCGGCAATTTCGCGCCGGTGGCCATGGAATGGTTCATCGACGAGGTGCGCAAGCTGGAGGTCGAGCGCGCCGCTCCGGTGCCCCTGCTTTTGGGTCGCGACATTCTGGCTTTGGGAGTGACCCCGGGTCCACGGATCGGCCGCCTCCTCGCCGAGGTCTACGAACAGCAGCTCGATTCAAAGGTACAGACCCGCGACGAGGCGCTTCAGGCCGCCCAGCGGCTGATTGGGGCGACCAAAATCTCTTAAGTCCGACGGCTCCATGTGAAAAATTCATGAACATCTAAGGCAGTACCTTAGAATTGCAGTGAAATGAGAGTCCAGCGCACCGCTTACATGGGAGCCATCATCGAACGGCTCAGGGAGAACCCGGTCGTTTCTCTGGTAGGCCCGCGTCAGTCGGGCAAGACGACCCTCGCGAGGATGGTGGCGGACCAGGCCACAGGACCGGTGCACTTTTTTGACCTCGAATCTCCGGCCGATCTGGCGCGATTGAGCAATCCCGAGATGGTTCTTCGGCCTCTCACCGGCCTGGTCATCCTTGACGAGGTTCAGCGCCGCTCCGACCTTTTCCAAGTGTTGCGTGTGCTCGCGGATCGAAAGCCCACCTCCGCGCATTTTCTCATTCTCGGTAGCGCGTCACCGGACCTCGTCAAGAAAGGCAGTGAAACCCTCGCGGGCCGAGTGTCTTTCGTAGATGTGACGGGTTTCTCACTCGATGAAATGGACGACCCCGATCTCTCACGGCTCTGGTGGCGTGGCGGTTTTCCGCGCGCCTACCTGGCAACAACCGACATAACCACACGCCAGTGGCATGAGGACTTCTTCCGAACTTTTCTCGAGCGCGATATTCCCCAACTGGGCATTCAAGTGCCGGCCGCCACGTTGCGTCGCTTCTGGACGATGGTTGCGCATTTTCACGGACAGATCCTGAACCAGGCGGAACTGGCAAGAGCGCTTGGAAGTTCAGAGCCCATGGCGCGGCGCTATCTCGACATCCTCAGCGGCACCTACGTTGTGCGCGAGCTTCCCCCCTGGTTCGAGAACCTCAAGAAACGGCAGGTGAAGGCGCCCAAGGTCTATGTGCGCGACTCGGGAATCCTCCACGCCCTGCTCGGCATCGCGAACTCTGAGGCCTTGCAGGCGCATCCCAAGGTGGGGGCCTCGTGGGAAGGCTTTTGCCTCGAACAGATCCTGAGCCTTTGCGGCGATCGGACGGCCTACTTCTGGGCGACCCACAGCGGCGCGGAGCTCGATCTCCTGCTTTTTCACGAAGGCCGGCGGCTGGGGTTCGAGTTCAAGTATTCAGATCGGCCGGGCGTCACCAAGTCGATGCGGATCGCGCAACAGTCTCTGTCGCTGGACCATCTCTATATCGTGCATGCCGGTGAACACGAGTTTGCCCTCGACGACTCCATCACCGCGGCTCCGATCATGAACGTGCTGGCGACCCTCCGCCCCAAAAACGGCAGGGCCTGACCGCAGGGCCTAACTAAAGCCCTCGGCTTACAAGACGCGAGGACGCAGAACCGCCCCCCGGTTCGGGGCTTCCTACTCGGGCGGCGCCTCCTCGGCGCGGTGGCCGATAGAGGTTTCGCGATCGAGCACGGCGAGGGTGTGCTTGTAAATGTTCTCGACTTCCATGCGCGAGTTCGCGATGGCGGTCATGCCGAGTTTCCCGTGTTGCGAGAGCGCGCCAATCAGATGGAACAGAACGCCTGATTCGGTGGAGTGCGAGTAGTGAAGGCGGTTGATGGTGAGAATCTCGATGAGATCTTCGGGAAGCAGACCGCGATACGCGTCGGATTTGAGATTGTCAGTGGCGCGGTAGTACTTCGCATGACCTGACGGCGAACGAAACAAGCCAGTGCTCTCGTCGAGGCCACCGCCGGTCAGGAACTGCAGGGCGAGGAAGGGATGGGTGGTGCCCCCCATACGCAGGTTGATTTCCAGAGCCGAGATGGACCAGCGGCTGTGACCGTCGTTGCGGTAGGCGAGGAAGTCGATGGCGAAGCGCGAGACCACGCCCTTCCTGGCCAGAACCTCTCCGATGGCGCGGGCCGCCTCCTGGATGGGCATCCGGTACTCGTCGTCCGCGGGAAAGGCGCAGCCGAGGAAGATCTGCCCGGTGGCTCCGCCGAGGAGCTGGTCGTGAGTGGAGATCACCATGACCTGACCGCTTGGGGAGATGCGGAGCTGGGCCGAGGGCGAGAGCTTCTCGTTCGCGTCCATGAACTCCTCGACGATGCCGCCCATCCGTGTGAACTTGTCGAGATAGACCTCGGACGTTTCGCTCGGTATCGAGAACTGCAAATGCCGGATCTCGTCCCGAATGGCCGCGCGCGAGACCTCGTCCGGGAATCGGTAAAGCGCGTTTCCTTCTCCCGAGAAACTCTCGTTGAGCTTGACCACCGCGCGTTTCAGGCCGGGATCGCGCTTCTTCATCTCGTAAAGCCCATCCGCGATGTCGCCTTCGGTGCGCAGATCTTCAAAGCCGAACGGCAAAGCCACCCCCGCCTCCTTGAAAGCTTTGCGGCTGCCCGACTTGGTGCCGAGGTGATTAAGCGAAGGATCCACTCCATTGAGAGGGATGCCGAGCAGCACCGCGAGCTTCCGTTCCAGGGGAGTGGAGTTGAAGACGGTGAGATACGCCCGGTCCTTGTCGAAGATGCCCTGTCGGATGCGCTCGATGAGACGAGGCCGCTCGAGAATCTTCTCGGTGAGCGAGCGGGCCGAGTCGTCATAGGCGCACAGCAGCGTGAGGCGGGCCCGCGCGTGGGAGGCGGGAATGCCGGCCAGAAACTGGAAGTAGTACTCCAGGATCATCGGATGCACGGGCTGCGATGTGACGTAGACCATGCGCGCCCGCGGATTACGCAGGCGGATTAAGAGGAAGAGCAGCCGCTCCTCATAGAAGCTGGAGCCTGCGAGCCGTCGCAGTTCCGCCTGATCGAGCGAAAGCGAGGGAACCACCACCGAGGTGGCGGGTTCGTCGTCCTTGTAGGTCATCGAGTTCCATACGGACTCGAGCCGCGGTTTCAGGATCTCGAACTGATGGAGTTCTTCCTCGATGGTGATGTCCCACGGGAACGGTGGTTTGGGAAGCGTCATGGTCGCTCCTCGATAGAGTCAGACATCAAACTCGGGTGGTGGTTTCAGCAGGAGACGGGGCCGGCCGCGGGTGGTGGCGGCGTTCCCCCAAAGGCCAATCCAGAACCTGATCTTCGTGCATATCGAAGACCCGGTTCAACCGTTCCGCCTGCCGCCGCAGATTTTTAACCAGTTGGAAACGCAGGGGCCAGACGAAGGTGAAACCGGTGGTGAGAGCAAGCTGCTGCGCGAGATCCGCGTCTTTGTTTCCCTTGGCCAGCACGCTCATGCGCTCGTCGTACCAGGCCTGAGTGACCTCGCCGCGGGTCCACAGACTCTCGATGATGAGCTTCTGGCGACCGGCGTCCATGATCTCTGGATGGTGATTCACCCCGAACATGCGCGGCATCGTGCCCGAAGGGTCGCGAGCGAACTCGACCCCGGTCATGGCATCGCCGATGGCACCATCCCGCGGGAGCGTTTCGAAACTCAAAGGGGCCACGCGCAAGACCGCCGCGGGGTCGGGAATCAGGTCGAAGAGGCGCGAATCAATCACCTGGAAGCGAGGCGAGCCCGCGTTGCGGCGGAAACCCGAGAACCAGGGATGGGCTTCGGCACCTTCGGTGAGCGCGTTCTCCACGATGCCGGCGCTTTTGCCGCCCTTCTCTTCCGTGCGTTGCTTTGGCTCGGCGATTCCGGACCAGCGGCACAGCACTCCGAACGAGTGGCAGACCGCGACAAGGCTGGAGTTCCCGTCGGCGAGGATGGCATCGAAGAGTTTGAAGGCCCGCGCTTCCCACGACGGGTCTTCCTTCACACCCTGGGCGAACTCGGCCACGCCGTCGTTGAGATGGGGGTCGATGTGACCCGGGCCGCCGGTGCCGAGGTAAAGGGCGAAACGTCCGCCCGGAGGCTCGGGCAGCAGGCCATCCTTCCGCACATCGAACGAGAAAACTCGGATCCGAAGCTGGGCTTTGCGAATGAGGGGCTCGAAGTCGCACGCGGCCTCGCGCACCGCCTGCACGATGGAGTTGTGTCCGAGATTGGGCCAGCCGTGATGCATGTCGAGCACCGCGATGTCGCACACCCCTGGGTCCGCTTTGGGCAGGGCCACGCCCGGTTCGACCTTGTGGTACGAAAAGATCGAGTGAAGGCCCTTCATGGCGCAGTTGTCGAGACAGGCGACTTCGCCCACTTCGCCCATTCGTTTGCAGGTAGTGACGATCTTATCGGGCAGCAAGGGGAAACTTCAGGCCTTTCCTTCAACCACGAACGCCGGTACCTGGCCGCCGCCCGAGGTCACGTTGGCTAGAGACGAGCCGGAGAGGCGGGTGAGGAAGCCTTCCACTTCGCCGAAGAACAAATAAGGATCGAGGTCGACCACGAGGTCGCGCGAGGGCAGGCCCGGGCCCAGCACCGGGAACTTCTGGTGGCCGATTTCGACTTTGCGCTGGACCACATACGGGCTCTTCAGCGAGGCCGCGATGGCGTCGTCCCACTGCGCCTCGTTGGATTCGAAGCCGAGGAAGACTCCCTTGCCGCCATATTCGTCGTTGGGTTTCAGCACCAGTTCGGCGCGGCGGGCGGGGTCGCGCATGAAAGGGAGGAGGTCGATTTCCTTGCCGTCGCAGGTGGTCTTTCCTTCACCCACCACTCGTGTCCAGGGCACGGTTTCCGCGATCGCCGCCCGCTCGGCATCACTGAACAGATGATGATGCGCGTCATCGGTGAGGATGGCGAAAATCGCCTTCTTGTGGATCGGCTTGCACCCAAAGGGGTTCACGTAGACGCAAGCCCTGGCCCGTGCCGCCTCGATCAGGGGTTTGACCTCGTCCGCCTTGTCGAGAAGCTCGTTCACCAAAAGGCGCTTGTAGACGATGTCCACCGCCACTCCGTTGTGGCGAAGCGCCCCGCCTTCGAAGGTCATGGCCCGCGGGTCACACACAATGGCGCTCGCTCCCGCGGCTTCAAAAAAATTCCGCAGAATGTGATGTTCGGTCCGCGTCGGAACCTCGTCGTAGTCCACGATGGCGATGGCGGGGTTTTGCTTGTCGCCACCCGCCTGGCGGTAGCAGGCGATGAGAGTCTCAAGCAGCTTTCCGCAGGGGTTCGGGCGATGGATGGCGAAGGTTTTCTGCAGTTCGCGCATCACTCCGAGCTTCATGAACTCGTCGGCCAGCACTTCGGCGTAGCCAAGGCCGGCCGGCGTCTCGGCATTCAGTTCGACGAAGGCGTAGGAGGTGGGGGTGAGAAAGGAGTCGAGGCGCGACAGCGGAGAGGGTGAGGCCACACCCGGGTCGAGCGCCACCATCTCCCGCTCGGCCGCGCTCAATCCCACCAGGTCATGAAGGGTCGGTCCGAGCGCCTTCCACACCTTGAGGGTGGCGCTGTAGATTCCACGAGCCGCGGTGCGGACGTGGTCGTAGTCATCGCGCGACACAAACTGGGGCATCGCGAAAGGGCAGAGGGTGCGGCCATTGAACGTCGCGGATCCCGCACGCAGCCTGGTTTCAAGGTTGTACTCGATCTCCTCGGCCAGGCCGTTTTGGTCTCGGAGCAGCCGGTTGTACTGCTCCACGGCGCTTGCGGACAACGAGGGCATGCCGAATTGTATGCGAGGATCGGCGGCGTGATCCTCGAGACCGACCGGCTCATTCTGCGGCCTTTCCGCGAGGCGGATCTCGACGCTTATGCGGATATGGCGTCGGACCTCGAGGTCATGCGTTTCCTGAGTGCGGACGGCAGCCTTCTCTCCCGTGCCGAGGCCTGGCGGCAGATGGCCATATTCCTCGGGCACTGGGAACTCCGCGGATATGGGACGTGGGCGGTCGAGGAGCGGTCGAGCGGTCTTTTCGTCGGCCGCGTCGGCCTTCACTATCCCGAAGGCTGGCCGGATCGCGAGTTGGGCTGGACCATCGCGCGGAGGTTCTGGGGGAAGGGCTATGCGACCGAAGCCGCCCGCGCCGCCATCGCCCACGCTTTCGGCACGATCGGCTGGACCCACCTCGTGAGCCTCATTCATGCCGACAATCACCGCTCGGCCCGTCTCGCGGAACGGCTTGGCTACCGCGTCGAGGGCGAGACCGACCTCCGCGGCCTGCGGTTGACGATCCACCGCCTCGACCGCGTTGACTACCGGTTCGGCTGATCGAGACCCCGGTCCCTTCTGCGGCAGGCCTCGTGCATGCCTTTCCGTGACGGAACGCCCGGATCCTCCGCGGTGATTGGAAACTCTGCACAGGGGCCACGAGGGCCGCTGCGGCCCCAAAATGCGAGCCTTCGGGCGGGGATCTTCGAGCACGAATGTAGGGGCAGGCCTCGTGCCCGCCCTTTCTGTGACGGAACG
>CAZFQH010000028.1:0-8449 GCA_964520805.1 uncultured Acidobacteriota bacterium
CACGCTCGCGCGTCGGGTCGATTCCTTTTTGCCGCGGATCGTCTTCTTGCGATCCGCTTTCTTCATTTCCGCGTCGATGCGGACGGCCAGAAAACGCAGGATGCCGTCGGTCACGCGCATGCGGCGCTCGACTTCGGCCATGGCGCTACCCGGGGCGTTCGCCACCATGAGGACGTAGCTGCCTTCGCGGTTCTTGCCGATCGTGTAGGCGAGGCGCTTTTTGCCCCACTTCTCGACCTTCTCGACCGTGCCGTTTTCTTTTTCGATGAAGCCCTTGACGGTTGCGGTCAGGGTATCGACTTCGGGTTCACCGAGATTCTGTTCGGCGATGAACAAAATCTCGTACTGTCTTTGACTCACGTGTTTCTGATCTCCTTATGGATCAAGTGAAAAGAGCTGCTTTTGCGTTTTGCTACTTGCAGCAAGGAGTGTCTGTTTTTGGTGCGGCCGGGTATTCTAGCAGTCTGTGGTGAGGTCGAGGCTTACTCGGGTTGGGCCTTCGAGGCATTGAAGGTGTTCATGGCCGGTTCGACCCCGTGCTCGACCAGCGCCGCCATGGCATCGGCGGCCCGCGACACCATGTCTTGAACCCTCAGCACTTCGGAGTCCGTGTAGTCCGACAACACGAACCCGGCGAGATCGAGAACCGGCTCGGACGACCCGATTCCGAAACGCAGCCGGGCGAACTCCTCGGTGCCGATCGACTCGATGATGGAGCGCAGGCCGTTTTGCCCGCCATGAGAGCCGCGCGCACGAATACGCAGGGTTCCAAGGGGAAGGGCCACATCGTCGGAGATGACGACCAGGGAGTCGGGTTCGATGTTGAACCAGCGCAGGGCCGATTCGACCACCGGCCCCGAGCGGTTCATGAAGCTCTGCGGCTTCATGAGGACCACCCGTTCGCCCGCGAGTTCCGTCTTTACCGCCCACGCGTCGTCCAGACGCTCGACCGCTCCAAGCGGCAAACGCTGCGCCAGCTCGTCCACTACCATGAACCCCGCGTTGTGCCGAGTGCGACGGTATTTTTCGCCCGGGTTTCCGAGCCCGACGATCAGGCGCATTGGCCGCTACTTCTTGTCTTTCTTGGCGTCCTTTCCCGCCGGAGCCGCGGGCGCCGCCGCCTTGCCCGGTGCGGTGGCCTTCGCGTCGCCTTCGGCCGGCGCCTTGCCCTTCTTTGCCACTTCGGGCTCGGCGGCTGCCACCGCACCTTCGGCGGGTGCGGCTACGGCCTCTTCGGCGTGCTTCGTGACGACCTGAGCCACGAGCAGGTCTCCGCTCGTGAGGGCCTGGACCTTGGGCGGCATCGGCACCGAAGAAACCCGGACTTCGCCGTCGATCTCAAGAGCCGTGATGTCCACCACGAACTTCTTGGGGATATCGAGGGGCAGGCAGGATACGAGGATTTCGCGAGTGATGAACTCGAGCATGCCGCCGTGGGTCTTGACCCCGACCGGCACGCCCTGCAGTTCGACGTGGACCTTGACTTGAATCGGCTTGTCGAGAGCCACCTCGTAGAAGTCGGCGTGCAGGAACTCCGGGCGGACCGGGTGGACCTGGTAGTCCTTCAGAATCACCTTGCGCTTCTTGCCGTCGAGTTCGAGGTCTATAAGGGTGTTCTCGGCGGCACCGGTCTTGAAGACCACGGCGAGTTCGCGGGGGGACACGCTCACCGCGACGTTCTCCTTGCCGGGTGCGTAGACGACGGCGGGGATGCGGCCCCGGGCACGGAGGCGCTTGGCTTCATTCTTGCCGCGCTGTTCGCGGGCTTCTGCGGCAACAACGATGTCTGACATGGCTTCTCGTCTTCAACTCTTAAGGACGCGTTCCCGAAAAACCCTCTTCTGTTTCTAAATGACGAGGGCGGTTACAGGGCGGCATCAAATGAAAAGGCTCGTGATCGACGCCTCTTCGTGAATATTCTGGATGGCCTTGCCCATCAGCTCTCCGATGGGCAGAACGACAATCTTATCTGATTTTCGCTCCGGCCTCTCCTCGATGGAGTCGGTCACGATCAGCTGGGAGATCCGGCTGGCGTTGATGTTGCGGACCGCGTTTCCCGAGAGGACCGCGTGGGAGGCCGAGGCGAGGATCTTTCCCGCACCCGATTCCGCGAGGGCTTCGGCCACTTTGCACAGCGTCCCCGCGGTGTCCACGAGGTCGTCGACGATCAGAACGGTTTTTCCGGAAACGTCGCCGATCACATTGTGCACCTCGGCCACGTTCGCGGTCTCCCGTCTTTTGTCAACGATGGCGAGGGTGGCTCCGAGCCGCTTCGCGTAGGCGCGGGCGCGTTCGACGCCGCCGGCGTCGGGCGAAACCACGCACAGATCTTCGAGACCCATCTGAGCGACGTGGTCGATGATCACCGGGGCCGCGAAGAGATGGTCGACGGGCACGCCGAAGAACCCCTGGATCTGGGAGCCGTGCAGATCCATGGTCAACACACGGTTGCAGCCCGCGACCGAGATCAGATTCGCGACGAGTTTGGCCGAGATGGGCACCCGTGGCCGGTCTTTGCGGTCCTGTCTCGCGTAGCCATAGTAGGGGATCACCGCGGTGATGCGGGCGGCACTCGCCCGCTTCAACGCGTCGATCATGATGAGCAGCTCCATGAGGTGCTCATTGACTGGAGTGGAGGTGGACTGAAGGACGAACACGTCCTTGCCGCGAACGTTCTCCTCGATCTGGAACCAGACCTCGCCATCGAGAAACCGCGACAGGTGGGTTTTCCCAAGGGGCACCTTGAGATATCGCGAGACCGATTCGCCCAAAGACCGGTTAGCGCTTCCCGTGAAGATCTTCATGTCGTGAGGCGGTCGAACCATGGCGACTCTAAGGCTTTCTGGAATCAGTTCAAAGGCGGACGGAGCATGGCTGGGGCGGAAGGATTCGAACCTTCGGATGCGGGATTCAAAGTCCCGAGCCTTACCGCTTGGCGACGCCCCAGTGTGGAGAAACGGAGCACGAAGCTTAGCGAAGAAGTCTCACCCACGCCTCGCCGCGGTTTCGAAGCGATTCAGGAACGCGCTCCTGCTGAGGAATGAGCAAGGGATGCCCTCGAGCCCCGAGGCTTTAAGGGCCACCGCCGCGTGGCTTCGCGCGTCTTTGTCTGCGAAGACGAGAAAGAAGGAGGAGCCGCTTCCGGACATGGCGGTTTGGAGGGCCGAGGTAGCGCGACCGATCTGCCGCACTTTCCGCGCGGTGCGGGCAAGGGCCGGACTCACCTCTAACGCCGCCCGCTCGAGATGGTTGCGCAACCGAGCGAACTTTGGGGCGAAGGCTTTCTTTTCGGCCCCGGCCATCGAGGTCAGGAATCGGTCGATTCGCTTTGGCGGCGCGGCGGTGCGGCTTTGGGAGGAGAAGCGACGGAACACGTCGGCGGTTGAAACCCCACCCGCTCCCGGGACGAGCAGGACATGTCCAGGCAGATTTAAGTCCAGGGGGTGGATGTCATCGCCGCGCCCCAAACCCAGGGCCGGGCCGCCCACGAGGAAATACGGCACGTCCGCGCCGAGGGACCTGGCGGAATCGAGGAGACCG
This sequence comes from uncultured Acidobacteriota bacterium, assembly GCA_964520805.1. Classification (GTDB taxonomy): domain Bacteria; phylum Acidobacteriota; class Vicinamibacteria; order Fen-336; family JAGNNV01; genus JAGNNV01. The sequence goes on from CAZFQH010000028.1 coordinate 3,541, forward strand.
GAAGGCCCGAGCCCAAGGTCCCACATCCGATCGAGCGCGCGGAGAACCGTGGCCGCGTTGCTGCTGCCGCCGCCTAGGCCCGCCCCCATCGCGATCCTCTTGTGGATCCTGATCGCCACCCCCGTTTTTCGACCGGAGATTTTTTGCATCAGAGCGGCCGCGCGCCAGGCGAGGTTCGTTTCGTCGCCGGGAACTCCCGGGTGATCGCAGCTCACCGTGATGGCGCCGCGCCTCTCTTCGATATCGAGAGTGTCGTGGAGGCTCAAGGTAGCGAAAAGGGTTTTGAGTTCGTGGAAGCCCCCCGGGAGCTTGCCCACTACCTCCAGCCCCAGGTTGATCTTCGCGAACGATCTGAAGCTTGAGCGCTTCATCTCTTCAGTCCCAGTCGGTCGGACATCTCCTGCAGGGTCCAGGATTGGTTTCGGGGCGGCCCGAATTCGAACGCGCGCCCTGGGGGCGCTTCGATTTCGGGGTCCTTGAGGGTCAGGGACAAAGAAGCACCGCTGGCCCTGTCAATGATGACCTGCGAGGGAAGGGACCGGTCGAATCGCCATCCAACGCGGAAGGCCGGGGGTGGGGCGCCCAGAATGGCGGTGACCAGATCTTTCGGGGAAACGTCAATACCGAAGAGCCGGTCCATGACCTCGGCCGTGGCCGGGCCCGCAAACATCGCATCGTCCTGGGGCAGATCGGCGCGCAGGGCGCCATTTGCCGAGACCAGCAGAAACCGAACTCCGGTGCCCGCGGGAATTTCGATGCGCAGCGAATCGGGTCGCGCCACCCCAAAGACGACCCCGGTCGAGAATCGGCCCTGGGGTCCGCGGAGAGTGAGCCGGCCCGCGGCCGACAGGCCCTGAGATTGCAGAAGCGAGGCGATCTCAAGCGGTGTCGCGACATGGCCGCGCGTAGCACACGCGGTGACCGAGAGTCCGGCGATCCACGCCAGAATCAACGGCGTTCGGGCCCGTAGGACCGAGGCCCGGCTCAAGGCTGCTTTTGAGCGGCGCGAGAGAGGGCCCGGATCTTCTCCTCGATGAGCGCGCGGTCCAGTTCGCCGTCCTCGTCTTTCGCGTCGAGGGACAGGCGCAGGTACTTAAGCGCCTCAGCGCTGTCTCCGTTCGCGGCCAGGATCAGGCCCAGGTGAGCCAGAACGACCGCACTCTTCTCCTCCGATTGAAAGGCGCGGCGCATGGCCACCAACGCTTCCTGATGTCGACCCAGGCGGTGCAGGGCCCAGGCCAGGCTGTCGAGGTAGGAGCCGTTCTCCGGTTCGCTTTCCAGGGCTTTTTCGATAAATCCGAGCGACTCCTGGAGCTTCACGTTGCGATCCGCGTTCATGTAGCCGAGGTAGTTGAGAGTGATACTCGAGTCTGGGGCCACCGCGAGGGCCCTGCGGAATGCGGCATCGGCCTCGTCGAATTTTTTCTGGCGCTCGAGAACCGAGCCCAGGCTGAAGAGTGCGCGGAGATTTCCGGGGTCTTTCTCGGCCACCTGGTGGAAGAGCTGCTGCGCCCGGGCCAGATTCTTCCCTCGCTGGTAGAACTCGGCGGCGGACAGGCGGTTGTTGGCATCGTCCGGCGTCGTTACGAGGATGGTCTCGACCAGAGCGCTCGCGGATTTTTCGTCCCCGGTGCCCCGCAGCGCGTACGCCTCGAGAAAGCGGAGGTCGCGGTCTTCCTTGAACAAGGCCTCCTGTCGGGCCACCCGGACTTCCTTGAGCGCGGTTTCGAAATCCTTCGCGGAGATCAGCGCATCGAGCCGATAGGTGACGAGCGAGACGTCCTTCTCCTTAGTGGCCCGGGCTGCCTCGCCGAAGGCGTCGGCCGCCTCCCGGTAACGACCGAGCCTCTGACGGACCATGCCCGCGTGGGCCCAGAACACCCGGTTGTTCCGGGCCGTGCTCTCGGCGTCCTCGCCCGCGGTATTGCGACGGATCAACGCGGCGAGCCCCTCGTCGGCCGCGGCGAGCGACCCTTTCTGCTCGAGCAGCGCCACCACCAGAAATGCGGCTTTCAGATCCTTGGGCTCGGACGCGGAGAGGCTCTCGGCGATGGTGAGAGCTTCGTCGAGGCGCCGCAGGTCCCGCAAGGCCCGGGCTTTGAGGTCAAGGGCGAAGCGGTTGCTCGGATCCTCCTTGAGCAATTCGTCGGCGAGGGCCAGGGCTTCGCTTTGGCGCTTTGTGTCCAGGAGGATTTCGCCCATTTTGAGTCGGGTCACAAGGTCCTGGGGATCGAGCGTAGACGCCTGGCGATAGTGTTCCAGAGCTTCGTCGGGCTTTCCGCCCTGCTGGCGGATATCCCCCAGGATCTGGAAAACCCGGGCATTCGTCGGGTCCGCTTTCGCGGCAGTGAGGAGGGCCTCGATGGCCGCCTCGGTATCTCCCTTGGCAAGGGAAAGCGAGGCCACCTGCACGAAGGAGTCCACATTCTGCGGATCGACCTCGGACAGTCGCTTCCAGGTTTTGAGGGCGGCGTCCGCGTCGCGCAGAACAGAGTACAGGCGAGTGAGATCCCGCAGCGGCCCAGGGTCATTGGGTTTCAAGGACGCTGCCATCTCGTATTCCCGAACCGCGAGCTTCAGTTCCCCCTCACCCCCGCCCGACTGCCCGTAGAACTGGTGGACCTGTCCCGCGAGACTTCGCAGGTCGGCCCGCTTGGGCGAAAGTGCCGTGGCGCGCTCGACGGCCGCCACCGCCATTTCGAAACGGCTCGCATCCATGTGCAGTCGAGCGATCTCGGCATGGGCGTCGGCCGAACGGGGATCCGCCTTCAACGTCTTCTGCAGGACCTTGAGCGCTTCTTCGTTGTTCCCGGCCTCACGGAGGGCGAGAGCTTCGAGAAAAAGGCCGTAGGCTTCGGAGCGGTTCGTGGCCTCGGGTGGGCTTTGGAGAGCCAGGACCAGGACCATTGTCAGGGAAGGCATCATTGCCCTCAGATTGTGTCACGTGGACCGCGATAGCTCGTAAAGAAACCGGGGTGCGGCGGAGGCCTTCGGCCCCCATGTGTTGGATGGGTGTGAAGACCCCCGCTCGCCCCGACTCGGACCGCCGGTCAGGCCGCGTTGCGATCCCGCAGCCGATACTGGTCGGACATGGCCGCCTTCAATCGCTTCAAGGCGTCGGGGCCACCGTCGCCGCCGCGCAGAAGGTCGAAGAACTTCTTCTCGCCGGGGTTCCCCCAGGTTCGTGACGGCATGGTGACCGCGGTTTCTCCTTTTTCTGTTCGCCAGACGCTGAAGCCCACAAGCTTCAGGCCCGCAAGCAGGCCGTCCTCGGATTCGAAGAGGATCTCCGCCTCGCCGATCAGATTCTTGGGACCGTTTTCCTTGTCGATGAACTCGATTCGCATTTTCTCTCTCCGTTATTCATGGTTAGTGGTTACGGTCTTGAAGGGTCACAACCGCCTTCTTTTGGGATGGGGCCCTCTGGAAGGCGTGGGAGAGAGACGACTCCAACAACCGGGGCCACCATAGCGAACGACCCCTCCGGTCCGGGTCCGATCCGAAGTGCCAAAACTTGCCCCGAACCGAGTCCTCGGTCTATAAAGGTGGCGAATGCAAGAGTCGTTCCAGCAAAAACGCCGGTCGCGCGCTCTGCGATCCAATCACACATGGATCCTGAGAGTGCTGGCCTTATTGGTTGTTGTGGGGGTTTTCGTGGCGGTTTTTCGGGCTCTGCAGACGCCGCGTCCCGGGTCCGGCTCGCCCGCGGGGGGGGGCGCCGCGTCGGCATCGCCGAGCCCCCAGACCGAGCCTACCGCCGGGATGGCCACCGGATACGCGCCCACGGACCCCCGCGCGGACAAGCTGGAGAAGCTGGTTTTTGAATCGTTCAGCGCCTCCGGCAAGAAGGGGATTGAACTCGAAGCCAGCGGTTCGTCGGGGCGTGAAACCGAGCGCCGCTTTCTGGATGCGGTCAAGGCCCGCATCCCTTTTATCTCCCAGGGCCGGCAGGCCTCGGTGGAAATCGTCGCGGATCACGCTCAGCATGTCCCGGGCCGGCCGTCCGCACTTTTCCAGGGGCACGTTCGAATGACCACGGATGACGGCCTGGTGCTCGAGACCGACGAACTTTTCTACGATGGCTACGACGGCCGGGCTCAAAGCGAGGGCCGAGTGACGTTTCGCCGGAAGGACCTGGCCGGCGAGGCCCAGGGGATGCTCTACGAGGGTTGGACCGACACGATCACTTTTTTCAAGGATGTGAAGATCCGCCTGCGCGATCCGGACGACCCGCCCGCGGACATCCTGGCCAACTCGGCCTGTCTCTCCCGCGAGCAGAACGCCCTGTTCCTCGAAGGCCAGGTCTCGGTAAACCAGGGGGCCAACCGAACGACGGCCGGCGCGCTCCAACTGTTCTTTGGGGACGACCGCACGATTTACCGGGCGGTGTTCCGAGACGGTTTCGATCTGGTAGCACTGGGGGATACCGGTCCCTTCGGCTTCAGCTTCCCTCGGGCCAGCGGGCGCAAGACCATCCGCGGCCGCCGCCTCGATATCACCTTCGGCGCGGGCCGGAAGATCGAAGAAGTGGCGGCCGGCCCGGAGGCGGTGATGATCGTCGAACCGGGCAAAGACGACCTGCCCGAACGTCGCGAGATTCGTGGAGAGGCCCTCATCTTCAAGTTCGACCCCGACGGACGGCTCCGTGAGTATCTGGGCAACAGCGGCACCAGCGTTCGCTTCGTCCCCTTGAATCCGCGAGCCGGCGAGCCCCGGTCCATATCTTCCACAGACTTCGTGGCAACTTTGGACCCCACAACCGGTGAAGCCGAGACCATTTCGTTCGTGGAGAAGGTGGTCTTCGAAAGGAAGAACCAGCAGGCGAAGGGTGACAAGGCCGAGTTTTCCGAGCGAACCGGCAAGATGATGGTGACGGGGGCGGTCTCGTTTGAAGACTCGCTCTCCAAGG
>CAZFQH010000028.1:8459-17478 GCA_964520805.1 uncultured Acidobacteriota bacterium
CTCCAAGGTATCGCTTCGCTCCAATTCCATCGATTTCGACACCAAGTCGGGCTCGTTCCGGGCCTGGGGAGGCGTCCGCCACACTCAGCAAGGGGGCATCCCCGGGTCGCCCTTCGGCACCGCCGGCGCGGATCTGCTCGCGACCAGCCGACAGGTCATCTATGACTCTCCGAAGAAGACCACCCAGTATCTGGATCGAGTGGTTTTTCGAGCGGGAGCGGACGAAATGCGCGCCCTGAACATCGAGACGGTCGAGGGGCCGCAGGGCCCGAAGATCACCGCGGACACCGAGGTGGAGATTCTGGTGGCGGGTGGCGCCGAGGGCGTGGGTCTTGAAGCCCGCTCCGGAAAGATGGTCTACACCCCGCAGGACCGCACGTTCACGTTTAGCGCCGCCGCCTCGGTCAAGCAGAAGGACTTCGTGACCACCGCTCCCGAGATCCTGGTGGGCCTGGGACCCGCCGGGACTTTCAGCATTCAGAGCCTGGAGGCCCGGGGTGGCCCGGTGGCGATCAAGGCCCTCGATCGCGCCGCCGAAGGGACCCATCTGCTGTATACGCCCAAGGATGGTCGGGTCGCCATGAGCGGGGCCCCGGTCAAGCTGGAGGCGTCCGGCCGCAAGGTTCAGGGCAAGTCGGTGGTTTTCTTCACATCCGGTGATCAAGTGGAAGTCGTGGGAGAGGAAGGTCGTACCGAAACCGTGCTTCAGAGAAAGATAAAGCAACCGTGAGCGCTCCGAGCATCGTCCTTCGCGGAGAAGGTCTCACCAAGGCCTACGGAACCCGGGTGGTGGTCCGCGACGTCAATATCCAGATTTCGACCGGCGAAGTGGTGGGCCTGCTGGGTCCCAACGGTGCCGGGAAGACCACCACCTTTTACATGGTGGTCGGTCTCACCAAGCCGAGGTCGGGGTCGGTGTTCCTCGGACGGGACGAGATCACGAGCCTGCCCATGTATCTGAGGGCACGGGCCGGCATCGGTTACCTGCCCCAGGAAAGCAGCGTCTTCCGGAAGCTGACCACCGAAGAGAACATCCTCGCGGTGCTCGAGACCCTTGGTTACTCTCTGCGCGAGCAGAAGTCCCGCGCCGCCGAACTGCTTCACGAACTCGGGATCTCGAGCCTGATTCACCAGCGCGCGGATACTCTCTCCGGAGGCGAGCGCCGCCGGCTGGAGATTTGTCGCGCCCTCGCCGCATCCCCGCTCTTCATCCTTCTCGATGAGCCCTTTGCGGGCATCGACCCCATTGCGGTCGGGGATATTCAACGGATCATCGCGTACCTCAAGAAACGCGGTCTCGGAATCCTCATAACCGACCACAACGTTCGCGAGACCCTGCGCATCACCGACCGCGCCTACATCATTCGAGAAGGGGAAGTGTTCCGTTCCGGCACGCCCCGGGCCCTCGCCACCGACGCCGAGGTGCGCCGGGTGTACCTCGGTGATGATTTCGATCTGATGCTGCCGGAAGCCAAGGCTTAGAGAATGGCCCTTCAGCAGCGCTTGTCGTTGTCGCCCAGGCTGTCCCAGCGTCTGGTCCTGACCCCGGCGATGCAGCAGGCCATCAAGCTTCTGCCTCTCACCACTCTTGAACTCGCGGACGTCATCAATCAGGAGATGATCGAAAACCCGCTTCTCGAAGAGATTCCTGAAGACGAACCCACCGGACCCACTCCCGACACGGATGGCGATGGGGGTGATGGATCCCTAGGCGCCGAGGCCGAGTTCGACGCTGCTTCCGCGGAGGGAGCCACCGAGAACCTCGGGGAGGGGGCAGCGACCGAGCCGCTCGCGGCGGAGCCGATCGAGCAAACCGGGCTTCAGGACAGCGATATCGACAAACTGTTCGAGAACGTGGTGGACGACATCGGGGTGCGGGACATGGCCCAAAGCGACCCCGATTCGGAATACTCGATCGAGAACCGTCTTTCCACGACCATCGGCCTTCGCGACCACCTGCTCGCCCAGTTGCGGCACGATGTTTCCCCCGGCCTGGTGCGCGACCTCGGCGAAGGCATCATTCAGAATCTCGACGACGACGGCTATCTGCGCACCCACGACCCTTCGTGCGAATTGAGCGATCACTCGGCCTGCGGACGGATTGTGCCCACCACCCTCGACGAAGTGTGTGTCGCCATGGACCTGGATCCCGAAATCCATCGATCCGCCGCGGAGAAGGCGCTCCAACTGGTGCAGACCTTCGATCCGGCGGGGGTGGGGGCGAGGGACCTGCGCGAATGCCTCCTGATCCAGCTCCGTTTCTTCGGCTTCGGGGCCACCCCCGCCATGACCATCGTCGAATCCCACATGCGGATGCTGGAGATGAGGGATGTGGCGGGCCTCGTGCGCGTTCTGCGAAGGCCCCAGGCCGAGATCCTCGACTGGCTCGATCTGATCGAGAGCCTGGATCCGCGGCCCGGCAGCACGCTTTCGGCCAAGGCCCCGTCCTACGTGGTGCCCGACGTCATGATCTACAAGAAGGACGGGGCCTTCGTGGTGGAGCTGAACGACGACTCGCTCCCCAGGCTGCGGATCTCTTCAAGTTACCGGCAGTTTCTGAGCGCCAGTTCGCCCGCAGACGACGAGGCAAAAACCTATGTCCGAGACAAGATGCGCAGCGCGTTGTTCCTCATCAAGAGCGTCGATCAGAGACAGCGGACCCTTTACAAGGTGGCGGATTCCATCCTGAAGCGGCAGGAGGCCTTCTTCGAATCGGGGATCTCCGCCTTGAAGCCCATGGTTCTGCGGGATGTGGCGGATGACATCTCAATGCACGAATCCACGGTGTCGCGCATCGTCCAGAACAAACACGCCCACACTCCCCAGGGCGTGCTGCCGCTCAAATTCTTTTTCCATTCGGGCCTGCGGGGAGATTCAGGCGAGTCGGTCAGTTCGGTCGCGATCAAGGAGAAGATCCGCAACATGATCGATGCCGAGACGCCCGGCAAACCCCTTTCCGATGCGCAGATCGGCCAGGTGCTGTCGCTCCAGGGGACCACGATCGCAAGGCGCACGGTGGCGAAGTACCGAGAGGAGATGCGCATTCCTTCGTCGTCCGAGCGAAAAGGCCGGCCCCGATGAAGAAAGCTCCGGTTCCGCGGGTTGCCGTCGAGGCCCTGCTCCATGAAGACGCGGCCCCGATGGGTCTGCGGCTTTTGGCCGGGAAAGCCGGTCTCCGGAAGTACATCGACCGGTCACGAGTGCAGCGACCAGGACTCGCCCTTACGGGCTTCACGCGCTATCTGAGTCCGGGCCGCGTCCAGATCGTCGGAGGCAGCGAATCCTCTTTCCTTCGCACCCTGTCGGTCACGAAGCGCGCCGCGGTTCTGGGCCGGCTGATGTCTCGGGAACTCTGCTGCGTGGTCGTCACCCGAGGCCTGGAAGTCCCTCCTGAGCTCAAGCGCGAGGCGGAATCGCGGGGAATAGCGCTTCTCGCCACCACCCTGGACTCCACTCATTTCATAAAAAGGCTGACCGAGTTTCTGGAGGATCGCCTGGCCCGGACAACTCGTCTGCATGGCGTGCTTCTCGATGTGCTCGGCGTGGGCGTCCTGATTCGCGGTGATAGCGGAATCGGGAAGTCCGAATGTGGTCTCGAACTCGTGGATCGGGGCCATCGCCTGGTCTCGGACGATGCGGTCGATCTGAAGGCGACGAGCCGCGGCTTGCTGGGGACCTCGCCCCACCCCACTCGCGACCACATGGAGATCCGCGGCCTCGGCATTCTCAATATTCAGGATCTCTACGGGGTCTCGGCGGTGAGCCCGGAGCAAAGCGTCGATCTGGTGGTCAGGCTCGAGAAGTGGAACCCTCGCAAAGCGTACGACCGCCTGGGCCTGAACCGCGAAACTGAAAGCATCCTGGACATTGAAGTTCCGCTGCTTCGGCTGCCGGTGGCGCCCGGCCGCAATGTCGCGCTGCTGGTTGAACTCGCGGCCAAGAACCTTCTGTTGCGGGCCCGAGGCCACGACGCGACCGCCACCTTGTTGAGCCGGGTCGAGTCGCAGGGTCTGCCGGTCCGGAGGACTCGCGAATGAAGGCGAGCCGGCGCGCCCTGAAGCAATCGGAGATCGTGATCATCTCCGGCCTGTCCGGCTCGGGGAAGTCGCACGCCGCCAATGCCCTTGAAGACCTTGGCTTCTTCTGCGTCGACAACCTCCCCATTCCGCTCTTGCCGGGGTTCGTCGCATTCCTCAAGTCCTCGGGCACGCCCCGCGCGGCCCTGGTGGTCGATATGCGGGACCCGAACTTCGCCTCTGCCTTCGGCGGGGCGCTCGCGAAACTGAAGCTTGAGCCGGTGAATGTGAGCCTCGTGTTTTTGGAGGCTTCGGACGCCACCCTGATCCGGCGCTTCTCGGAAACGAGGCGCTCGCACCCCCTCGCCACGAATCAGCCGGTGCGCGAAGGCCTGCGCGAAGAGAAGCAGGCTCTGGCCTCGGTTCGGCGGCTCGCCGATTTCGTGGTCGATACGTCGGCGCTCAGTGTCCACCAACTCAAGGACTACATCCAGGAACACTTCGGCGCGGGCCAGCAGGGCCGCGGTCTGGTCCTGACCGTTTTGTCGTTCGGCTTCAAGTTCGGTCCTCCCGCCGAGGCCGACCTTGTCTTCGATGTACGGTTCCTGAAGAATCCCTATTTCGATCCGCGGCTTCGCCGCCTCACCGGGCTCGACGCGCGCATCGTTCTCTTCCTTAAGAAAGCGCCGGGGACCGTCGAGTTTCAGGCGAAGCTCCATGACTTTCTGAACTTCGTGGTGCCCAAGTATGTGGAGGAAGGGAAGGCGTACCTCACGATCGGCATCGGCTGCACGGGGGGACGCCACCGGTCTGTCATGATCGCCCGGGAGCTTGCCCAAGAACTCGACCAGATTGAAGGTGTGACCGTGCGCCTGCGCCACCGGGACCTCGCCCAGAAATGATTGGCATCCTCGTCGTCACTCACGGTGCGGTGGCTCGCGAGCTGGTGAACGCCCTGGAGATGATCGTGGGCGATCAGGAGCGGGTGGAAGCGCTTTCCATAGACTGGGAAGTGGATGTGGACGAGGCCAGGGGTCATATCGGCAAGGCTCTAGCACTGTGCGGCCGGAAGAATGTGCTGGTCCTGACCGACATGTTCGGGGGAACTCCGACCAATCTGGTTCTGCCCTTCGTGGGAGAGGACGTGGAGGTCGTCACCGGAGTCAACCTGCCGATGTTGATCAAGGCCTGCCAGGTCCGGTCGAAGCCACTGGCCGAGGTCGCCCGGATTGTTTGCGGGCAAGGACGCGAGAGTGTCCAGGTGGCGGGGGATTTACTTAAGCCGGGGGGCCGCAATGGCGGTTAAGACGGTTCGCGTCGTCAATCCTCTTGGGTTTCATGCGCGGGCGGCCGCGAAGTTTGTGGCCGAGGCATCGCGATTCGAAGCCTCGGTCAGTGTCACCTTCAAAGACAAGGAGATGGACGGCAAGTCCATCCTCGGCCTGCTGCTTCTCGCGGCGCCGTGCGGCGCCTCTATTCAGATCCGCTCCGAAGGTCGCGACGAAAAAGAAGCCCTGCGCGCTTTGGCCGCCCTCGTGGCCGGTGGCTTTGGCGAAGGGCTCCGAGAATGAAGCTCTCGGGATTCGCCATCGCTCCCGGCCGGGTGCTGGGGAAGGCGTTCGTCTTCCGGCGGGCCGAGCGGCAGGTTCCCTTCCGAAAGCTCGATAAGACCGGGGCGTCGCGCGAACGGGAGCGCCTTCAGACCGCCTTCACCGCGGCCCAGAGCGAACTCGCCGACCTCCGTGCCCGGCTCTCCGACGAGGCGGGCGAGGCTCACGCGTATCTCTTTGACGCCCAGATCCTGATGCTTCAGGACCCGCTCTTCGCGGGCCGCAGTCTCACCCTTATCGAGGAACGGCTGATTGGCGCGGAGTGGGCACTCTCGATCGTCTGCGACGAACTGCGGCGGCTTTTCGCGCGCGCTTCCGCGGTGATTTCGGAGCGATCGCATGACCTCGACGATGTCCTCGATCGCGTCCTGACTTTGCTCGGTGGGGCGAAAGGTGACCTCGTTCTGCCTGCGGGCGAAAAAGTGGTGCTGGTCTGCGAGGATCTCAAGCCCTCTGAAGCGGCCGAGATCGAGTGGGCGCGAGTCGGGGCTCTGGTGGCCGATCACGGCTCGCCCACCCATCACATGGCGATCCTGGCCCGCTCGCGTGGCATCCCCTGCGTCCTCGGGGTTCGAACCGCCACCGCGGAGGTGGCGAGCGAGGCCGTGGTTCTGGTGGACGGGGATCAGGGTTTCATCGACACCGCTCCGCCGCCCGAGACGCGAGTCGAGCCGATTCGGGAGTCGAGAACGGCGGGTCCGCTCCTGGGGCCCGCGCACATGCTCGATGGCGCCGAGGTGCTCCTCCGCGCCAACATCGAGTTCCCCTCCGATATTGACGCCGTCCGCGAGTCGGGGGCGATGGGTATTGGTCTGTTCCGCTCTGAATATCTGCTGTCCCGCCAGGGCCGGGCGCCGAGCGAAGATGCTCAACTCGAGATCTATCGTCGGCTCGCTCTGGCCGTGGCGCCGCACCCCCTCACCGTTCGCACTTTTGACCTTGGTCCCGAGGACCTCTCGCCCGCCAGTCCCTCCAGCCCGAACCCTGCCCTGGGTCTGCGCGCTTTCCGCCTTCTCTCGCGGGGGAGCGAATACTTCCGCCCGCAGATTCGCGCGCTGTTGCGCGCCGCCGATGAAGTCGCCATTCGAATCCTGTTCCCTTTCGTGGGCGGAGCTCTGGAGGCGCAGGAGATCCTGGCTCTCGTCGAGGAACTGGAGGGTGAACTGCACTCCTCCGGCCGCGCCTTCCGCCGCCCGCCCCTTGGGGCGATGATCGAAATTCCCTCGGCCGCCCTCGTGGCCGAATCGCTCGGTCGCCGCTTTGACTACCTTTGTGTCGGGACCAACGACCTCATCCAGTACACCCTCGCGGTCGACCGTGCGGACCCGCGCGTCGGCCATCTCTACGCGCCTTTTCACCCGGCGGTGGTTCGTCTGCTCGGGGACATCGTGGGAGCGGCGCGTGAGGCCCGGGTGCCCCTCTCCGTCTGCGGTGAGATGGCGGCAAGCCGCGAGGGGTCGTTGCTGCTGGTGGGCCTTGGCTATCGGGAGTTGTCGATGGCGCCTTCGTCCATTCGCCTGGTACGCCACGCGTTGACGTCGTCGCGGGCCGCGGACCTGGCCCAGGCCTTTCTGGAGGCGGGCCGTCTCGAGGAGTTCACGGCCCAGTCCTTCGCCAAAGCGGTCACGGAAGTTCAGGCGCGGCGAGGGCCGGGTGCGAGTCTTGCGGCTTCAGGCCCGGATAATGAGCCCGACCGAGCCACTCAATTGAAAGGCGACCTGTGAACGAGAGTGCCAAGCGCGTTGACAAACCCTGGGGATACGAAATCTGGTGGGCCCGTACCGACCGCTACGTGGGGAAGATCCTTCACATCAACGCGGGCGAGAGCCTGTCGCTCCAGTATCACAACGTCAAGGACGAGACCATCATGGTCCAGGCCGGCACCCTGCTTTTCGAGACCGGTTCAAAAGACGACCCGACCCGTCTCACGAAGAACGAGATGAAGCAAGGCGACATCTTTCACATCCCTCCCCACACCGTCCATCGGATGACCGGGGTAACCGATGTGGATCTGGTTGAAGTCTCGACCCCCGAACTGGACGACGTCGTCCGACTCGAAGACCGTTACGGACGGGCGGGAACCAGCCAACCGTAAGGGCGCCCCTCGTGGGTGCCCTAGCAGTCTGTGGTGAAAGTCGACCGCCCACGACAGATCGATCTTTAGGATCGGCCATCCATGCGGATCGCGACATACAGGGCGGCCACCAGGGCCGCCCCTACATCGCCGAAAGACAAACCGCGCACCCGAACCGTCCGGAGCAAAATCACGACGCCCTGACGCCTTACGGGAATCTGGTACTGTCTCCACCGTTCTCGTCTCCAGGAGGCTTCCAAAGTTGAACAGGCTCGCATTCCCTTTATTCCGAAAGGTCGCTCTCTTGATCGCCTTCGGTGCCCTACCCGCCACCGTCGCGGTCGGCCAGGCACCACCGACGACCGATGCCCCGCGTTATCGAACGTATGACGAGCTGACCGCCTCGCTGGGCGCTCTCGCTCAGACGAACCCGAGTCTTGTGAAGCTTGTGGACCTCGGTAAGAGCCACGAAGGCCGCTCGGTGTGGGCGGTCGAAGTCGCGAGCGGAGCCAGGGCCGACGCGCGTCCCGCGCTGCTGGTCGCCGCCAACTTCGAAGGCGATCAGGTCATCGGCAGCGAGCTCGCACTCTCGCTCGCCCGACATCTCACCTCCTCCTATGCCACGGATGCCGCGGTCAAGAAACTGCTCGACGAACATGCCGTCTACATCATCCCGCGCGCCAATCCCGACGGCGCCGAAGCGATGTTCGGGAAGGTGAAGTCGTTCCGCCGGACCAATGCACGGAAGGCGGATGAGGACAACGACGGGCGCCTTGACGAGGATGGCCCTGAAGATCTGAACGGCGACGGCTTCATCAGTGTGATGCGGGTGAAGGATCCGAAGGGGCCGTACATGGTCCATCCAGACGACGCGCGCCTCCTTCGCCGCGCCGATGCCGCCAAAGGCGAGGCCGGTGGCTGGAGTGTGTATTGGGAAGGGACCGACAATGACGGCGACGGTTTCATCAACGAGGACGGCCCGGGCGGTGTCGATCTGAATCGCAACTTCCAGCATCGCTATCCCTATTACACCTCCGACGCGGGCCCGCATATGGTGAGTGAGCCAGAGTCGAGGGCGGTGATGGACTACATCCTGAAGAAGAAGAACGTTGCCATGATGCTCGTCTACGGGGCGAGCGACAGTCTGATCACCGCACCCACGGGCGCCGGGGCCCTCGCATCCGCTCAGACCCTGGACTTGCTGGCCTTTGCCGATCAGAGCATCGCCGATGCGCGGAAGGCCGGCACTTTCGCGGTTGAGGGCGGAGGCGGCCAGTTCTTCTTTGGCGGCGGTGGAGGAGGAGGCTTCGGGGGTGGAC
>CAZFQH010000029.1:0-10797 GCA_964520805.1 uncultured Acidobacteriota bacterium
GTGCTTCGTTGTCGGCGGCACCTGTGAACGCGAGCAAAGAGGGGATGCCGAAGTTCGCGCGGTCGAAGACATTGAAGGCCTCGACGCGGAGCTCGAGCCGGCCCGTATCCGAGAGCATCTTGAACGGGAAGAAGCGAACCAGGGACAGATCGACCGTGCGTAGGTCGGGGCCGGTGAAGGCTCCGCGCCCACTGTTACCGAATGTCCCGGCGGCGGGGAGAACGAAAGCCGTCGGATCGAACCACTGATCGGGATTCCCCGTCACCGCGCTCTCGGGAGTGCGGCCCGCGGCAAGGGACGGCCGATCGAGACCCAGACCGGGGCCGATCGAGGGCGACCAGCGCGAACGCGAGCGGTTGTTGGCGACGAAGGCGGTCAACGGATTTCCGCTGCGGTAGCGCCCGATCACCGAAGCCTGCCAGTGGGTGCGGAAGTTCCAGGTGCCGGTCAGGACGAGGTTGTGGGTGGCATTGAAATCGGCGGGACCCTTGTTGGTTTTGAGGCCGAAGGGCTCCGGGAACGCGGAAGTCGTGCCGTTCGTGGCATCGGAGAAGAACGTCGAGGCCTGAGTGGTGTCGATGGTCCGGGCCAGCGTGTAGGAGACCTGAAGACGCAGTCGCTCTGTGGTGTGGCGCAGATCGAAGATCCCCGCGTTGTACCAGGAGTCGCCGTCGCTCTTCTTCTGCTCGATGACGCCGTAGGTTGGGTTCGGACGGGCACCCGTCGCGGAATAAAAGACCGTTCCGTCAGGCCGCAGCTCCGGGGTCGGGACGTTGACGTCACCGCTCCGAAGAAGATGGGTTCCCCGCGAGCCCGCGTAGCCAACGGTCAGAATCGTGTTGCCCCAGAGTTCTTTCTGCAGGTTCAGGTTGTAGACCTGAGCGCGCGGGTTCTGCAGATCCCACTGGACCGGTCGGATCGAGTTCGTGGCCGCACGCGCGAACGGCGGCTGAGGGAACGTCGGGTTCGCGATGATGGCCCGGGGGGTCACCGGAGGATTGGTGATGGTGACAATGAGGTTCTGCTGATTGTTGACGTTGTAGTACAGCCCGTAGCCGCCGCGTACAGCGAGCCTTCCGTCGCCATTCACGTCCCACGCGAAGCTCACCCGGGGAGAGAAGTTGAGCTTGGGCGAACTGCGGTAGGGGACACCCGTGGTCGGCGCCTGATCCATGATCGTAACCATGGTGGAGTCGCGGCCTTCTACGTCCTTGGGGAGGGTGGTCATCTCGTAGCGAAGACCGGCATGGACGGAAACCCGATCGGAGACGCGGAACTCGTCCTGAAGATAGGCACCGAACAGAGTGAACTTCCAGAGCCGCTCGAGTGACGCCTCGGGGGTGAGACCGACGAAGCGGATGGGCGTGTTCCGCAGGAAACCTTCGAGGTTCCCGAACGTATAGATGCCGAGGCTGAATGTGGGGTTGTAAAGATCGCTCTTGTAGTGCTCGACGAGCGCTCCGGCCTTGATGAGGTGCGAACCCCGAGACTGAGTGAACGCGTACTCCCCACCAAGCACCCGCTGCTTGATGACGAGATCGCCCGAGGTCTGAGGACCGAAACGCCCGGGGATGCCGCCGATGTCGATACCACCGACCACCGGCCTCCCGGTCACGAAAGGCGGCAGCGGATTCGACAGGTTCGCTTCCACGGTCTGGCCGATCCGCGTGTTACTCATCGACAGACGCACCGTGTGAAGCGTGGAACCCGAGGCCACATGGCGGAGTTCCCCGGTCAGAAACTGGTTCTTCGAAAGGAAGGTGCGGGGGAACTGAGGGAAGTCGGTGGGGAGAAACTGGTCCGCGACATCACGGGTATAGCGGATGAACATCTGATTTTTGGCGGAGAGGTTGTGGTCGATGCGCGCCTGGAAAAAGTTCTGATCGACCGTCTGATCAAAGGGAAACCGATACTCGGCCAGACCGCCACCGAGCGATGGACCATTGGGCAGGGGGTAGGAATCGAGATAGGGCTTCACCGCCGGGGCCACACCCACATCGCGCAAAACCGAACTTCCGGTGGTCGGCAAGAACCCTCGTCGAGCATTTTCGTCGGGCACCACCGTGAAAACGTTCTTACCGAGGTTCTCGCGCAGGCCTTCGTATCCCAGGAAGAAGAAGGTCTTGTCCTTCTTAAGCGGGCCGCCGAGGGTTCCGCCGAATTGATTCCGTTGGAAGTCGGGTTTCACCCCCCTATCGAAATAGTTCGGCGCGTCGAGGGCGTCGTTGCGGTGGTACTCGAAGACGCTTCCCCGCCACTCGTTTCCTCCCGACTTGGTGGCCACAATGATCTGCCCGCCGAAATTGCGGCCGTATTCGGCCGAGTAACTGTTTGTTTCCACGCGAAACTCCCGCACGGTTTCGGTGCCCAACGTGGTGCCGGCGGCGCTGCCCGCGGGTCCGTTGGTGAAGTCGTTCAGCAGGGTTCCGTCGAGCATGTAGACGTTCGATCGCGGATCGAGACCGTTGATGGAAGCGCCCACGCCATGAGCCACGACCGAACCGCCATCACGGTGATTGAAGGCCACGACGCCCGGCTGGAGGAACGCGAGGTCGGTGTAGTTCCGGCCGTTCAAGGGCAGATCCTTGATCTCCTGCTCACCCACGAGGAACGAGAGTTCTCCGGTGCCCGTCTGCACTTTCGAACCTTCCGCGAGGACCGTGACCTCCTCGTTGCGGACACCGGGCTCGAGGACCAGGTTCACCACCGCCGCCACCCCGAGGACAACGGGGACACCCGGCTTCACCGCCGGCTTGAACCCAGAAAGACTCGCGCGAACCTCAAAGCGACCGAGGGGCAGGCCCGGCATCACGAAGCGCCCATTGGCGCCCGAGACAACTTCGCGGATCAGGCCGGTGTCCCGGTGTTTTGCGACGATGGCCACTCCAGGAAGAACCGCACCGGAACTGTCGCGAAGAACACCCTCGATGGAGCTGGAGGTGGCCTGGGCCTGGGCCCACGAAGCGCTCAAGGCAAGCAGGGCGAGCCAGGCAAGAGTGACGAAGTGGCGTGCGGTTTTCATGTTTTTCTGTTTTCGGTCGGAAGCTCGAGCGAGCCCTAAGTAGGAGGGTCGGGCCGCGATCAATCTCGCGTCGAATCCGGAGCCTCGTCGGTGGATTTAGCGGGACCGGCGGCCTTGATGTCGTAGACCAGCAGTCGGTCCTGATCGCGCAGGAACAGCTTCCCATCCGCGATCGCGGGGTAGGGCCAGTTTAGTGGCGAGGCGTTTGGAATCTCGAACGTGCCCTTTTCCTTGTAGCCCGTCGGTGTGGCCTCGATGAGGACGACGACACCGTTTTCATAGCGGAAGACGAGGTGGGAATCGGCGTAAACGATGGCCGCCGATCCTTTGCCCTCGTTGCGGATGTCGCCCCCCCACACTTTGCGACCAGTCGTGAGTTCGATGCAGATGGGCAGACCCATCCGGTGCCCCTGGCCGGCATAGATGTGGCCGCCCACGAGCACCATGCCGCCATGATGATTCTGGAACGTGCGTGCATCAAGGAAATACTGCTCGGTAGCGACGACACCCTCACCCGCCTTCGTGAGCTTCACAAGGCCGCTGCCCGTCTGATATCCGGTGGCGGCGAAGACGAAGTCGCCGCTGACCAAAGGCGTCGAAATGTTCGCGGTGTTGTTGGCAACCTTGTTGTAGTTCCAGAGGAACTTCCCGTCGGAAGCGCGCACCCCCACCACACCACGACCCAGGAGCTGGACATACTGCTTGACGCCCGCTCCGTTCGACACCACCACCGAAGAGTAGCCGGCGCCATCGCGACCTTGAGCTCCCATCTCCCCCGCCTGGGTCCGCCAGATCTCTTTTCCCGTGGCCTTATCGAGGCAGACCAGCAGGGCGTTCGCAGATCCCGGAGTCACGACCAGGCGGTCGCCATCGACGAGGGGCGATTCCGCCCACTTCCAGCCGGACATCACGCTGCCGCCGAAATCGCCGGGCAGGCTCTTCCTCCAGCGGACTTTGCCGGTCGCGGCTTCAAGGGCCACGAGGTCACCCTCGGTGCCGATCGCATAGATCACCGCGTCGTCTGCGGTTGGTGTGCCGCGCGGACCAGCGTACCGGTCGTCGGTCCAGGCGGGCCCGATCTTTGTCTTCCAGAGGATGGCCTTGGTATCGAGGGAGAGGGCGATGACGAACTGATCGTCCCCGATGTCGCCCATGGTGAAGAGGCGGCCGTTCTGGATGGAGACGCTCGAGTAACCGCCGCCGAGGCCGCTCGCCTGCCACGCGAGTTTCGGCCCGCCCGCGGGCCACTGTTGAAGGAGGCCTTTCTCCGCCGATTGGGCGTCGCGGTTGACTCCTCGGAACTGCGGCCAATCCGCCGAGGCCGGGGCTATGGGGAGCAAAGCAACGAGGAGGGTCAGCGCCCGGGCATACTTTTTCATGAGGACTCCTGTAGCCCTGTAACGGGCAAGGGGGGGGTTAACGGGCGGGATCGTCAGCCGAAACAGAGGATACGTCCGTCCACCGCCGCCACCAGAAGCCGGTTCCCCGCGAGGGCCGGGGACGTGGCGATGGGCGCACCTGTCTCGTATGAGAACACGCTCTGCCTGGTTTTGACGTCCACGCCCCGGATTCGGCCGTCGTGCGAACCAAAAAACACCCGGGAGCCCAAGATCACCGGAGATGAGTCGATTTTCCCCTGGGTGTCCAGGGTCCACTGGAGTTCCCCGGTCTTGAGGTCGAGAACGTGCAGAGCCTTGTCCCTTGACCCTACAAAAGCGAGTCCCCCGGAGAGTGCCGCGGAGGAGTAGAAGGGGAACTGCTTCTTCGGCGTGTAGCGCCAGACCACCGCCTTCTTCGCGAGATCGATCCCGACCACGTCATTGCTGAAAGTCCCGAAAACCACAAAGCCGTCACTCACCGCCGGTGATGCCGCGGTATAGCCACCAAAGCGAATGTCCGCTTTCACGACACCGGTCGCGACATCGAGACCGCGGAAATGACCGTCGCACCCTGCGACATACGCAAGACCGTTCTGAATCGCGCAAGTGGAGTGGATCTGAGCGTCGCTCTCATACTTCCAGCGCGGCGCGCCATCGGCGAGATTCAAGGCGTGGAGGGTGCCGTCGTACGACCCCACGATCGCGACCCCCGAAGCCACGGCAATCGAGGCCTTGATTTCCGACTTCCCTTCGGTAGCCTGCGACCAGATCTTCTTTCCATCCCCGAACCCGAACGCGTGGATGATTCCTTCGAGATCGGGGACCAGAACCAGACCGGGCGAACAGGTGGGTGCGCCCTCAAACCCCGCCTCGATCTTGACCCTCCACAACTCCTTGCCTGAGCCAAGGTCGAGGGAGATGAGGTCCCCATCGCGGGTCGCCACGACCACTCGATCCGCCATGACTACTGGCGAGGTCGGTTCACTTTCCGTCTCAAAGCTCCACTGGAGTCGGGGCGAAGCGGGGAGGGTTAATGACGAGGGGGCCACACCCGTAAGGGCGGGGTCTCCCCGAAAAATTGGCCAGCCGGCACCTGCGGGGGAACTCGACCCCTGCGCCGCGGCCCGACCCGAAAGCACCAGGAGAGCCGCGGTGTTGGCGCAGCCCGAGAGCCATTCTCGGCGCGACTGGGGTTTGGTCAACGCCAGCAGCCCCTGTCTGGGCCCCGTCACTTGGTCGCGGACTTAGCACCTTCCTTGATCGCGAAGACGCGGTTTCTGGCCAGAAGGTACAAGACGCCGTCCTTGGGATAGGGCGTCGCGTAGACCGCGGAACCCATGTTCATCTCGCCCAGAAGCTTCTTGGTTTTACCGACCGCGAGGACCGCGACATCGCCATCCTCGTCGCCGAGATAGATCTTGCCGTCCGCCACCAGAGGCGAGGCCCAGACCGCGGCGAGCATGTCGTGCTTCCAGTACAGGGCACCGGTCTTCGCGTCGAGGGCGTAGAGGAAGCCGGAGAGATCGGCGGCGTAGAGAATGCCCTCGTGGATCGCCACCGTGGAGATGGTGCGGTGGAATTCGTCACCGCCGCGGCGCCAGAGGCCCCCTTTCCCCGTGATGTCGCCGGAGAGGGAGGCGTCGATCGCCCAGAAGTTGCCGACGCCTTCACCGTGCTCGGGGTCCTGTCCAACCCCGATGTACACCTTGTCGTCGTAGACCACCGGGGTGGCAATGATGTCGTTCTTGGTGCCGCTGCCGCCGAGGCGATACACCGCGTCCTTCGGGTTAGCATCAAACTTCCAGATGAGTTTGCCGGTCTTGGGCTCGAAGCTGTAGACCCAGCCGTCGCCGCCGCCGAAAACGACCTGGGGCTTGCCCTTCACCATGCCGTAGGCCGCGTTCGACCAGTTGCCGTGGATGATCTTGGTGCCGGGCTCGGCACTCTCCCAAAGCAGCTTTCCGGTCTTGGCGTCGATGGCGACAAAGCTCGGAGCGAGGGGCGAGGGAATATTCACGTGACCTTCGTCGACCCCGTTTCCAGTGGTCGCGTAGATAACGCCGTCCACCACCAGCGGCGAGCTGGCGGCGAGGTTGTGCGGAAAGACGTCCGCTTCGGCCATGAGGTCGTAGGACCAGATCACATCGCCATCGATGGGGCTTTTGCGTGGCTCGTCAGTGACGCCGTCGTTTCCGTTCGCGAAACCCGCCACGTCGAGGGCGACGATCCGCGCCTGGTTGGACGTGTAGTACAAACGGTCGCCTTCGATAAAGGGCGTGGAGCAGACTCCTTGTTGCGGCCAGTCGTTCACCCGACCCGAGGGCAGTTTGGGCGTCGCCATCTGCCAGACAAACTTGCCGGTCGCCGCTTCAAAGGCCATCACCACGCCCTGGTCGCCTTTGATCTCCGGGTTGCGATTGCCTTCGTTGTTGGTGCCGATATAGACGCGCCCTCCGGCTACCACCGGGCCCGCGTAGCTCTGTGAACCGGCTGGCTGAGTCCAAAGAATATTGGTGCCGGTATCCGCGTCCCACGTGGCGGGAAGCCCCTTCTCGGCAGACACCGAATTCCGGCTCGGAAACTCCCCGAACAGGGCGCGTTCCGGCGACTGGGAGCCGACAGTCGGGGTGCCGTGAGAACCGACGGCCAGAGCGGCTAGGACGATGGGAAAAAGAACGCGGCGCATTTCGTTTGACCTCAGCGATTCGAAGTGACTTTGAGATTGTCCCACGCGATGTCGGCCGGAGAATCGCCGTAAAGCCCGGGGGCGCCCGCATCCAGCACCACCGGGTCGTCGAACTCGATGGTCCAGGCCGTGGGCTCGGCCTCGCCGCGCTTCCAGACCTTGGCCCGCACGAGGGTGTTCGTCTTGCCCGGCTCAACCACGATCTTCATGCGGTACCAGACCTCACTCTCGACCGTGAAGGGCACCTCTTTGCCGAAGGCCAGCTCCGAGGCCCAGGAACGGATCTGGAGTTTCTGGTGGACGCCCTGCATATCAAGGGTGTAGCCGTTGTTGATCAGGCCCACGTCGCCCATGCGGCGGCCCCGTTTGGTGGCGCGAACGTCAGACTCCATGGTGTAGGCCTTCAGGGTCGCGGGGCCAATGAACACGGTGGCTCGATTGAGGCCGACCTGAACCGGGGCCTTTGCAAGGATCTTGCCTTCGGGTGAGTCAGCGATCGAGAGGCGACCCGCGCCGACCCAATGTCCAGGCACCTTGCCGCCCTCGAAGTCCTCAGTCCATGGAAACGATCCGAACACCCGCACACGCGCGCTCGACTCCAGAGCCCCGGCCTTCGCCACCACTTTGCCGGCCTGCAGAATCGGAGTGGCGTTGGCGGTAAAGACGCCATTCGCATCCACGACACCGGTGAGGCCGGTGAGCGAGAAGACCGCGGCCGGAGCCTTCACGCGGCGACCCAAGGCGTCGAACGCCCGCACTTCGAAGGCGATCTTCGCGCCGGGCTTCACCATCAGTTCGGTCGGGAAGACTGAGATCGACGTGGCCGCCTGATCCGAGGAAGGCGCTTCTTTCGGCCACGGCATCACCGTCGCAGGAGCCCCGGGGGCCGGTCCTTTGTAGGCGGCCCTTTTGTCACCCAGGCAGTAGAGGAAGTTTTCGGCGAGAAGGTAGAGACGCCCGTAAGCCGGCGCCACCGAACCGAAGATCTCGACGTGGCGGCCCTCCGGCATTTTGAGTACGACGTGACTGAGGGTCTCGAACTTGTCGGCGTGGGGCTTGATGATGTGGACATTCCCGTTCACCTCGGTGGTGAAGATCTTCCCATCGGCGAGCGTAGCCGACCCGCGGCCGATCGTGCCGAGATTGGTTTCGAACAGGCGCGCTCCGGTGGTGGCGTCGAGCGCGTGCAGGTTGCCGGAGTTGTCCACGACATAGACCCGGTTTCCATCGACGAGCGGCGCCGCGAAACCCGCGGTGATGGCGTTCGCGTTCCACTTTTGGCCGGTGGTTGTGATGTCGCCCTTGAGCGTCCCATCAATCGCGATGACCTGGCCCATGAAGCCGCCTTCGAGCGGCTCCTCGCTTTGATTCGCGTAGACGATGCCGTCACGGACCGTAACCGGAGCGTTGAGAGAGCGGGGTGAGAACTTGTAGTTCCAGACCAGTTCGCCGGTGCGAGCCCGCAGAGCGTAGATCCAGCCATCGGCGCCCCCGCCGATCAGCAGGCGCTCGGCTCCGATGTTGGCCACGATGGCGTTTGCCTGATTGTTGAAGTCTTCGACGTTGGCGGTGGAAGGGGATACGAACCACTGGATCTTGCCGGTGCGCTTGTCGATCGACGCGTAGCGCTGACGGAGCGGAGCCTGGTCGCCCCACGAAACGCCCACGATGCTCACCAGCAGCGAATCGCCGTCGATAAGCGGCGAGTGCGTACGGCCGCCGTACCCGGAACTGCGACCCATCTCTTCGCCCAGGCGGGTTTCCCATACGGTTTTGCCGGCCCGGTCGAAAGCGACCAGCAAACCATCCCCGTTTTGGGCGTAGAGGTAGCCCGTTTCAGGATCACCGGAGACGCTGGCCCAGCCGACTCGAGCGTAGGGAATGGTCGTGTTATGGACAACGTATCGGCGCTCCCAGAGCCTGGTGCCATCGTTCGCGGAGTAGCACGCGATGGTCTCGTAGCGGCCATCCGCGCGGGCCGAGGCGCAAACTCGTCCGTCGAAGACCGCCGGAGTCGACCGGCCGACGATCGGGACCTTGAAGATCACGTTCTCCCCGGTCACCGGCGACCACGTGGAGATAAGGCCGGTTTCGGAGGACAGGCCGTTGCTGTTCGGCCCGCGCCACTGGGGCCAGTCCGCCGAAAAAACGGGGGCCGCGGACAAACCGAGAACGAGAGATAGAACGGAGCGCTTGAGTCCCATAATGATGATGATTTCGCCTTCTTGCTGGTAAGTCGATACTACGACGCGACCCGGGAGACCGCCCAAACCAGGCCGACAAGCGTTAAGACTAGCGAAAGCGGGCGTTGGACGCGACGTCTGTAGATCTCCGGATTCTTGAACGGCAGGCTCAGAAGGAAAGCTCCGGCGAGAACCGCGATCTGGCCAAGTTCCACGCCCAGATTAAAGAGGAGGAGGGCGGCGAGACGCTGCCCTTCAACCAGAGGCGTCCCGGCCAGGATCCCGGCGAAGCCGAGACCATGGAGAAGGCCGAAGAAGAAGACCACCGCGATCCGCGCCCTCGAAACCCCCGGGACTCGGACGAAGTTCTCGAAACCCACGATGCCGATCGAGAGCGCGATCAAAGGCTCGACGATGTCTGGCGACAAGGAAACCAGGCCGAAGGTGGACAGAGCGAGGGTGGCGCTGTGGGCCAGGGTGAAAACACCGGTCTGGATGAGCAGGGTCTTCAAATCCCGCCCGCCGAGGAAGAGGGCGAGGACAAAGAGGATGTGGTCGACCCCGAGGGGAACGATGTGCTTGAAGCCTATGGCCACGAAGTTCCAGAGGCCGGTCTCGGCATCTCCGCGGGTCAGTTTGATCCGCGGACACTCCTCGCCGGGGAGGCAGATATGGAACTCCTTGCGCCCGGTTCCCGCGTCCTCAAAGGTCAGTTCGATGGCCGGAAAGGCGCGGGAGGCGAAGAAGAGAATCTCCTTGCCGTCCGAAGGAACCCGGCCTTTAAGGAGCACATCCAGACCGAACACCTCAACTCCCACGCGTTCGGGACGCGGACGGAATTGGGGAAAGGAGATGGTGAACTCGAGCGGTTTCCCGTCGACGCGGACTCGTAGTCGTCTTGACAGCACCCGGCGAAGGCCTTCTTCGGTGGCCTGAAAATCGGCATCGCTCATGGCCAGCAGCGTCTTCGCGGCCTCTTCGGGGGCGATGCTCGGATCCACCCCCAGGGCCAGAGCGTCGAGATCGAGCCTCAGCGTGGCCTCGAAGTTCCGGCTCGCGTCGAGGCGCAGGGTGGTCGTGGTTCTCTCGAAGGTGTGGGCGAAAGCCTGCCACCCCGAGAGGATCACCACAAGGGCCAGGAGGGCTG
Organism: uncultured Acidobacteriota bacterium; assembly: GCA_964520805.1. Taxonomy (GTDB): domain Bacteria; phylum Acidobacteriota; class Vicinamibacteria; order Fen-336; family JAGNNV01; genus JAGNNV01. The sequence goes on from CAZFQH010000029.1 coordinate 10,418, forward strand.
TTCCTGGGAATCTCGCCCTGCCCACTAAGATCGCGGACAAAGCAGATCGCGGCCGAGTGACGTCTTCTTGATGAATCACGGGAGCGCGATTATGGAGGAGCGATGGCGGAAAAAGACAAGCCGTTGACGTTCGTCGAATGGGTGATCGTGATTCTGGCCTCACTCGGTTTCGCCTTCGACACCTACGAACTGCTGATGCTGCCGCTCGTCCTGCCGCCGGCCATCATGGCCCTTGGCGGGTACAAGTTCGGTTCGCCCGAGTTCGGAATGTGGCGCGACCTGATGTTTTACCTGCCTGCGGTCTGCGGAGGCATCTTCGGCTTGCTCGGCGGCTACCTCGCCGATCGCTTCGGCCGCCGCGCGGTTCTGGTCGGCAGCAT
>CAZFQH010000029.1:10807-11831 GCA_964520805.1 uncultured Acidobacteriota bacterium
GCGGGGGCCTCAGCCTTCGCGACCTCGCTGCCGGTCTTGCTCGCCCTTCGCTGCATGACCTTCGTCGGCGTGTGCGTCGAGTTCGTGGCCGCAGTGGCCTGGCTCGCAGAACTCTTCCCGAACCCGGCGCGGCGCGAGCGGATTCTCGGAATCACTCAGGCTTTCTCGTCTCTGGGCGGCGTCATGGTGACGGCGTTTTTCACCTGGGTGGCGAAAAACGGTGACTCTCTGCCCGCGATCGCGGGTGGCCACGAACCCTGGCGCTACACCCTCATGTCGGGTCTCGTTCCGGCGCTGCCGCTGATCATCCTGCGCCCGTTCCTTCCCGAGTCGCCGGTGTGGCTGGAGAAGCGTCAGGCCGGGACACTCAAACGGCCAAGCCTCGCCGCCATCTTCGCGCCGGCCTTGCGACAGACGACGACCATCAGCACCATCATCTTCGCCTGCTCTTTGGGCGCCGCCTTCGGCGCGATTCAGCAGATGCCACAAATCGTGCCCGGCCTCGCCGAAGTGAGTTCCCTCCCTCGTCCGCAGCAGCAGGTCATCGTAGGCGAGGTGCAGTTCGCGCAGGAGATGGGCGGTCTCACCGGCCGCATCGCACTCGCCGGCCTCGCTCTCGTCATCATCTCCCGCCAGCGCCTGCTCCGGATGTTCCAGATCCCGGGTCTGATCATCGTGCCGCTCGTCTTCTACTTCGCACTCGACAGCTCGGTATCGACGGTGAAAATCGGCATTTTCCTGGCCGGCTTCTTCACGGTTGCGCAGCTCAGTTTCTGGGGGAACTATCTCCCCCGCGTGTATCCGACTCACCTGCGCGGCACCGGCGAGAGTTTCGCGGCCAACGTGGGCGGCCGACTGATCGGAACGTTCGCGGCGGTGGTCACCGGCCGGCTGGCTTTGTTGATGCCGGGCGACACTCCATTCGCGAAGCTCGCCCTAGCCGCCGCGCTGGTCGCAATCGGCGTCTACGCGATTGGCCTCATCGCGAGCTACAAACTGCCGGAACCGACTGCTGAAAATCTTC
>CAZFQH010000029.1:11841-13552 GCA_964520805.1 uncultured Acidobacteriota bacterium
AGCTAGGCGACGTCACCCCGGCACCCGCTAATTCTGCGGGCGGAAGTAAAGAACCATCGAAGCCCCTCCGGCGGCGAGAAGGTAGCCGACCCAGAGCATCGGGTTCGGCGTCTCGCGCGGAGGATGCAGGGCCATGGTCACGAGAACGTTGATAAGCGGTGCACCGCCGAAGACGATGGGCATGACGTAGTTGGGAAGGCCGCCCGTGCGAAAGGCGAAGATGATGCAGACCGCGCCGATCGCACCGAGAGCACCCGCGGCGGTGGCGGTTGTGGAACCCACCATGTTGAAGCCGGTTAGCTGACCCTGCGAGGCCAGAACCACCACAGGCACCAGGACTCCGATAAGGAAATAGGCGATGCCTACACAGAGCAGGGCTTTCATGGGGCTGCCCAGAGCCACCTGCCCGCGATGCAGGGCCGCTCCATAGGCACCCCAGGAAAGAGCGGCGGCGAAGGCAAAGATCAGCCAGGTCATCGAGTGTTGTCCCTTCATGAAGGCGGCTAGCCTATCGCAGGCCTGCTGGCCCGCGGGTTCTCCAGAACCTTGAAAGCTCCGAAGGTGGCGGCCGCGGTCGCGAGCAGACAGATCGCGGGATAGAGCAGCGTGAGGACCAAAGCGGGGTGGGAGGCCCGAGGCAAAGGCAGCAAGGCGATGGCGGCGGCAACGGCGCCAATCGACACCGAGGAGAGGGCCAGGGCCGCGATCTCAGAGGCCACGATCACGCGCAGGTCCCCTGGCGCGAAACCGGTCGTACGCAGCACAAACCACTCCGCGCGGCGCTCGAGAACCGAGCGGGCCGCCACCGCGATGAGAGTCAGAGTCGAGAGTGCCGCGGCCAGGGCCCCGAGCCACTGGAACGACGCGAGGTAGGTGTTCTCCACTTCGTAGTAGCGAGCAAGGCGATCCGCCAGACTCGACACCAGGGCGCCGCGATCGCGCCACGCATCCCTCAAGGCCTGGGCGATCTCCGCTTCGCCCGAGGGCGCTTCAACCAGAAAGACGCGATAGCCCTCGGCCTCTGGAAAGTAGGTCTCGAAGGCCTCCTCGGCAATGAGGATTTCGCTACGCAGCGCCGTCTCCTTGAGCGAGGCTATGAACTTCAGCCGGAGCGGGCGGCCGTGCCCATCCATGATCTCCATGGTGTCGCCGAGTTTCTTGTGGAGGACGTACTGCAGGGAATTGGCGTCCACAATGGCCGGTACTTCGTCGCCGATTCCCCCCTCGGGCATCAAGAGCATCCAGGGGTTGGCCCTGGCGGCCTCGGTCTCACCGAGACTCTCCGCGAACGGGAAGCGGCCCATGTCCCGGAACGTCTTCTCAACGCCCAGAAGGCGCGGACTGCGCGGCGCGTAGAGATTGAGGCAACTCGTGTCTTCACCTTCGCGCAGACGAAAGCGGGAAATGGGAGTGCGCCCGAGCGGGCCATCGGCATCGACCAGGCCGGACCGGCGCCTTCCTTCAGGTGTCGTGATGTCGTCAAACACCGGGCCGCTCGTTTCCACAAAGAGATCGAAACCGCCACGCGGGCCTTCGGGAGTTCGATCCGACGTATCTCGCTTGGCGAATGAAGAGACGGCGAAGACCACGAACGTGGCGCTCGAAAGCAGCGTGGCCACGAACAGAACGCGGGCCGGGCGAAAGCGCAGGCCGCGAAGTCCAACTCGCAACGGGGTGGAGGGCGGTTGGCCGCCCTGGCCAAGAGCCCATC
>CAZFQH010000029.1:13562-14164 GCA_964520805.1 uncultured Acidobacteriota bacterium
CCATCGGCGCATCAGGCCCAACCCGAAGGTCAGCGCGCATCCGCCCACGAGAAAAAAGCCCGGGCCCTCCGGCAGCAAGCCCGCCCGAACGAGGACGATCGCAGATACGAAGAGGAGAGCGGCCGCGGCCGGCAGCAGGGCGGTTCGATGACGATTCGCTTTCCCCGCAGACGCTCTTTCGCGACTCAGAAGAAGGTCGAGCGGCGCGCGGCCGAGAGTGGTGCGGAGCGCGAGTACCAGAGCCCCGAGGCTCAGAAGAAAGCCGAGGACGGTACTTGCGACCAACGACTCGACTGTGACGAGACCGGGCGACTCCGACACGCCCCGAGCCCAGACCGGGCTCAGGATCCGCTGGAGGCCCATCGAGACCAAAGGCACCAGGGCCAGGCCCGCGAGGGCCCCCAAAGCCGAGATCAGGGCGGCCTCGGTGATACAGAGGCGTCGAACCTCGGCGGCGGTCCAGCCGCACATCCGCAAAACCCCGAGTTCTCGGGAGCGGGTCTCGAAGAGGAATCGGACGAAGGCGGCCGCCACCAGCAATGCGGACATGATGAGCAGCGCCGAGAAGCTGCGCATGGCCATGGTGGGCAACGCTCCGGCGC
>CAZFQH010000029.1:14174-17215 GCA_964520805.1 uncultured Acidobacteriota bacterium
CATAGATAGGCGTTCGGCCACGCATTGACGCCTGCACCGCTCGTGGCGGCGAGGTCCTGAACGGCAAACCGCGGCGGCCCCTCACGAAGGCGTTTGCGCACGTCGCTTCCAAGCCCGGCCTCATCGGCTCCCCTGGCGAAGAGCGTGGTCAGCCGACTGCCCGAATCCCCGAACAACTCGCGGGCGGTGGCGATTTCGAGGTAGGCCTTCGGCGACGGGCCGTACTCCTTCCAGAAATCCTCGTCCTTCGGACGGATGCGCGCGAGTTCGATCGGAAACGGAGGATCCCACTCGCCCAGGCTCTTCGCGTCGGAGATCCCGGGATAGGTGGGCACCAGGGCGCGGTCGCCCGCGGCCTTCGCATCGGGCACGATGCCGACGACGAAAAACTCCACGCTCTGTGGCTCAAGGCGGCCGGCTTCCCGCCAGAGATCGAAGTGGAGAGTCACCTTAGAGCCTGGTTTCGCGGCGAGGTCTCGCGCCGCCCATTCGGAAAGCCAGAGTCTTCGGCCTGCTGGTTGAATCAGCGAAGAGGTGCCGCGGCCTGCGCGCGCGGCCAGCTCTTCGGGCGAGAGGCCCATCACCACCGAATACGGCACCGAAGTGGTCCCCTGGTCGATGCCAGTGGCGAGATAGGCGAGTGCTTCCTGCGGAGGCGAGGCGAGGGCTTTGCGGACACCCGCTTCGAGCTCGGGCGTGATGGTGGCTTCGCTCGCGTGAATCACGACGCCGAGGGACGTGGCCGTGGTGCGCAGACCGAAGTCCTCGAGGGTGAGGCTTTCCGTGATCTTCTTCAACCAAGAGGTGCGCTCGTCGGGGTTCTTCGACCGGATCAGAACGCGGTTGGCGATCGAAGAGGGCGCAGATCGCTCGCCGGAGTCGTCACTCGAAATCGCCTGGCCCAGGATATCGAACGACGCGAAGACGGTGCGGGGAAGGTCGGGAGTCGGCCGCAGGGTGAATTCGCCGCCGTCCGATGGGCCAAGGATTTTCGCTACAGTGAGTCGCACGGTGGCCTGAGCGCCGCTGCGGTCGCCGAAGAGAAGAGATGCGGATAAGGAGCGGGCCTTCGGAACGTCGACGAGAACGGTCTCGCCGATCGCAAGCCCCAAGGTTTGTGCGAGGGCGGCCGAAAGGTAGGCCTCACGACCGCGGGGTGCCTTGAAGGGAAGACCATGCAGCGCGGTGTAGCTGTCGTCGATGCCGAGGACCATGGACTCTATGTGCGGACCTTCCGGAACCCGCGCGCGACCCCTCTCGTCGTAAACCGCGGCGGCCTGGGCCGGAATTCCCCGCAGGGCCGCGATAACGCCGGAGCTCAAATGTCTCGGAAAAAGGAGAACCTCGGTGGCCTGACCGCGGCGGGCGCGCGCCAGTCTTTCGAGCTCCCTTTCGAGGGCATCGCCGACACCAAGGGAAGCCCCAAGCGAAGCGACGGCAAGGGCGCAGGCGAAGACACAAACGAGCGACAGCAAAAGACGCTGGCGAAGACTCTTCAGGGAAAGGGAAAGGAGATCCAAAGGGGCCTCGTCAGGTTTGTCGCCAACGGCGTTGAGCTTAGACGCCACCCCCGGTTCAGCCGCGGCAAGGGCATCCGCGCTTTGTAGAAACCGGCGCCGTTCCGGGCTATCGAAGCGGCGCGGCGGACCGAAGCGGGCCGGAGTGCATTTGGAACACGCGTCACCCATCGCCGCGCCCGTCGTCTCGCGACCGCTGGTGGCACAGACGTCTTTGGCGCCCGGTCCTGCGGGCCTTCATTCGAGGCAGGATTCCGGGCCGCCCGTTTGACGCATTCGTCATCCGAGCCAAGCCTCCCCTCGGGGGACGAGCGATGCGTTCGTCTGGCCTTCGGTCGTGGCATGCGAAGTGCTCGTTAAACCAGGGGGGCCACATCCGGCCCAAGAAGAGAATCCAATGAAAATCGACAAGAAGCCCGTCATCAATCAGACCGCGGACGATGCCGGAACATCGGGGCACGGCACCATGAAGGCTCTCGTTTACCACGGCGCGGGCAAGCGAAGCCTCGACGAGCGGGCGCGACCGACTATTCACCAGCCCACGGACGCCATCATCCGGATTACCACATCCACGATCTGCGGCTCTGACCTCCATATCCTGAAGGGCGATGTGCCCGAGACGCCGATCGGCCTGATCCTTGGCCATGAAGGCGTCGGCATCGTCGAGGAAGCGGGCCCTGGAGTGACCCAGTTCCAGAAGGGTGACAAAGTCCTTATCTCGTGCATCACTTCCTGCGCGATTTGCGACTTCTGTCTTCGCGGCATGCGTTCCCATTGCCTCAACGGCGGTTGGATCCTCGGACATCTCATCGATGGAACCCAGGCGGAATACGTGCGCATTCCTCATGCGAATACGAGCCTCTACTCCCTTCCCGAGGGTTTTGACGAAGAGGTCGCCGTTTTGTTGAGCGACATCCTTCCCACGGGCCTTGAATGCGGCGTCCTCAATGGCCGGGTCAAACCCGGCGACACCGTGGCCATCGTGGGCGCCGGTCCCATCGGCCTCGCCGCTCTCCTGACCGCACAGCTGTTCTCTCCGGCGGAAATTCTGATGATCGACCTTGACCCCAATCGGCTCGAGTCCGCCCTAGCACTCGGCGCGACGAAGGTCATCGACAGCGGGGACGGCAAGGCGGTCGAAAAGGTCATGGCCCTCACGGCCGGCGCGGGCGTCGATGTGGCGATCGAGGCGGTCGGCACCCCGCCGACCTTCGACATCTGCCAGGCCATCGTCGCGCCGGGCGGCGTTCTCGCCAACATCGGCGTGCACGGCAAGCCGGTGCAATTGCAGATGGAGAAGCTGTGGTCAAGGAACATCTCGATAACCACCCGTCTCGTCGACACGGTCACCACACCGATGCTCTTGAAGTCCGTCCTCTCCGGACGCCTGGACGCGAAAAAACTGATCACTCACCGTTTCAAGCTGAGCGAGACCATGGCCGCTTACGACGTTTTCGCGAATGCCGCCAAGCAACGCGCCCTCAAAGTCATCCTGACCAGCGGCCCCGCTGCGTGACCGAGTGA
>CAZFQH010000030.1:0-13757 GCA_964520805.1 uncultured Acidobacteriota bacterium
TCCGGAGGGAGCCGCACAAACTCCCACGGCCCCGCCCGCCCTAAAACCCACACTGGCGCTGGTCGGTGGCCAGGTGATCGACGGCTACGAAGTTCCTCCCATCCGCGACTCCCTCCGGAACATCACCCAGCTCGACTACTTCACCCTCACCTTTCGCCGTATCCCAACGCTTCAGAGGAAGTTTCAACAGCTGCGGGACACCGGCGTCACCCTCCTGGTGGGCACGGACAGCGGCATCCCGGCCAACTTGCACTCCGATTGCACCTGGCGCGAACTCGACACCTGGGTGAGATTCGGAATGACTCCGATGCAGGCGATCGCCGGGGCCACCCGCTGGCCCGCCCGCTTTCTCAACCAGGAGCAGAATCTTGGAACCCTCGCGCCCGGCCGCCTGGCCGACGTCATCGCGGTGCGCGGGGACGTCCTCTCCAATGTGACCCTGCTTCAGAGTATCTCCCTTGTGGTCAAGGGCGGCGTTCGAGTGAAGTGACGGGAGGCCTCGGCGCCGCGCTGTGCGCGCTGGCTCTGATCGATCCACGCCTTCGGTCTCTGGTCTGGGTCGGCCTTGGCCTCGGGGCCGTGACTTTCTTCCGCGACCGGACCCGTGTATTTCTACCCGCCCTGGCGTTCTTCCTGGCGGTCCCAATGGCAACCGGCTTCTCCTTTGGGGCTGACTCCCTCAACTACTTCGCTTACACCTCCTCGATCCTCGCCGACTTCGATCTCGACCTCGCCAACCAATGGACCCGCCTTGGTTTCGAGCTTCCCGCCCGCACCGTCACCGGTCACATTCCAAACGCGATGGCCGTGGGCTGCGGCCTGATCTGGATTCCCGCGGTGGCCCTCGCCCACTTGTGGTTGCTCGTGACCGGAGGACCGCGCGACGAGATGTTGTTGTCAAGCCCCTACTACGCGGCGGCCGCGGCCACCACGATTTCCGCGCTGTGGGCGGGGGCCTTGCTTTTGTGCCGCGCCTTTTCGCGACGTTTTGATTTCACCGCTTCCGCGTTCGCGGTTGCGACCGTGGTCCTGGCCTCGCCGATCCTCTATTACGCACTGGTCCAGCCCCTGATGTCGCATGGGCTCACGTTCGCTTTTTCCGCCGCCTGCTTCGCACTGGTGTTGCGGGCCGAGGAACAGAAGACAAGCGCTGCCTGGGCTTTGTGCGGGGCCTGCCTGGGCTTGGCCATGGCGTGCCGGCCGCAGGCCGCCCCGCTGGCTCTTCTCGTCGCCACCGGCCTCTTCCGGGTGCGTGCCGGTTGGAAGGACATACTGGCGGCGGGAGGTGCCGCGCTCATCGCCTTCCTTCCTCAGCTCGTGACCTGGAAAGTCCTCTATGGCTCCTTCGTAACTGTGCCGCAGGGTGAGGCCTTCCTGGATTGGACCGGGGCACACGCCCTCGATACCCTCGTGTCTGCGGATCGGGGGCTGTTCAACTGGCACCCCGCACTCCTTCCCGGTCTGGTTGGCCTCGTCCTCTGCGTGCGCCGACTGTCGGCCTATGCCCCCGTCGCTCTGCTCATCTTTGTCTTCACTGCGTTCTTGAATGGGAGCGTCCTCGACTGGAATGCCTCGGCCGCCTTCGGGGCTCGCCGGTTCGATGTGATCCTGCCGCTTCTCGCCTATGGGCTCGCCGGACTTCTCGTCGCGGCGCGACCGACGCTGATGAGGAAGCCGCTCCTCCTGCCGAGTGTGGGCCTGGTTATCACCGTGCTTTGGAACGGCTCTCTGATCGACCTTCGTCGGGGCCGGCCCGCCGCGGCCCTTCCGATTGATGAGCTTGCTTCCTTGCAGGTAGGGCAAGCGCGGCGCGCGGCGGACGCGACTTTAGGTCTCCTGGGTCCCTCGGCTCGAGACGTCATCTACCGCGTTTTTGTCGGCCTGTGGACCTACGAGAACTATCGGCCGGGCGGTGATTTTGATCTTGCGACCCTCGAGCCTCGCTTCCTTCGCGTCGGCTGGTCTTCGGTTCAGAGCTGGGACGACGGCCTCCTGTTTCGATATCTGCTCCATCCGCAAGGCTGCATCGTGATACCGCTGGACGAGCCTTTCGATCTGCGCGGTTTCGTCCTCGCGCGCTCGCCGGCGCGCATCCAGGACCAGCGCGTTGCTCTCTTCCTCAACGGTGATTTGCTCGGCGAGGCGCTACTCCCTGCGGCCTGGACCGAGGTGCCTTTCGTCGCCCCGAGGGCCCGGTGGAGGGCTGGGGAAAACGAGTTCTGCATCCGGGCCGCGCGCAGGCGGCCGGGTGATGAAGGCGATGATCTGGCCTACGCGGCGGCGGTGGCCCGTATTCAATTGCCCTGAAGGCTCGGACTCTTTCGCCTCCCCTTTCGCCGAGCCCGTCGTTCCCTTCGGCCTTCGACCAGGGCGACCGCGAGGGCGGCTCTTGGATCCACCACTCCGAAACCCTGCTGTTCGGCCTTCAATTCGCCGACCCGGTGCGCGGTTCGGGTCAGAATCGCCTTGATCTCCAAAGGCCGCAAAGACGGATTGGCTTCGATCATCTGAGCGGCGATTGAGGCCACGATCGGTGAGGCGAAGCTCGTGCCGTCGACATGTTTGTACGATTCCGAAATGACGTTCTGGTCGTGGAACTTCATGGTGACGAGCTGCCGAATCAGCGGGGGAGCCAGACCCACGGCGCCGTCGAGGGCCTCGTCGATTCCCTGTTCCTCGGCCAGGACCCTCGCGAGGTTCGCGTCCTCGGTTCGCAGCAACCGCGAGAACAGACGCGCCTGATGAGCGGTTTCGGTCTCCGGCAACAACGGGGCCGCGAGCCAGATACTTGGCGCTACCAGTTCGGGCTTCTGAAGGCCGTCCACGGTCGGACCGTAGCTCGATTGGTAGGGCGTGAGGCCCAGCCGGCTCAGGCGATTGCGATCGTTGAATCCGCCCACCGAAAGAGCGGAAGGAGAGGCCGCGGGGGGAATGACCGGGTGGTTCGGAGTATTCCCCGCGTTGCCCACCGCCGCGCACACCAGGATCCCCGCGCGCACCGCCGCTTCGACCCCCTCGCAGATGGGATCGTCCAGATAGCTCGCTTCGTAGTCTCCGCCCACGCTCACGTTGATGATTCGGATGTTGTGCTTCCGGCGGTTTTTCAGGATCCAGTCGAAGCCGCGCCTGATGTCGTTGTGGACGACACGCCGGGCACTTCCGCACTGCACGAGGACCAGTTCGGCCTCGGAGGCGATTCCACGGTACAGGCCTTTCGACAGAGATCCGTTGCCGCAGGCCACCACAGAAGTCATCAGGCCGTGCCAGCCCGCGGCTTTCGGATCGTCGATGTCCGACCGCCTGGAATCCGCGCGCGTCACGTCCACGTATTCGCGAATTCGATCCACCGGCGTCACCAGGTCCGGATGAGCGAAGAATCCCGCATCGAGAAAGGCGATGGTGACGCCCTTTCCGCGATACCGAGTAGAGGCGCCGAGTCGCAGGGCGGTGGGGAGGATGGGCGAACTGGAGCCGTCCGTCATCGAGGCGTCACGAAAACAGGCGAGGGCCCGGCGAAAGCGACGAGCGCATGCCGAACAGCAGGCCGTGCGTTCTTCAAGCCACGGCAGATTGATGCGAATGAGCGACTCGAGTTCCGCGGACGGCGTGAGGGTGGCGCGCGCGGCCAGACAGATGGAACAAAGCTCGCTCATGCAGCAGCGCTCAGTTTACGGGCCTCAGCGGAGAAGCGGCTTTGAGCCGTCAGTTGCGAAGGGCGGCCCAGGCTTCGTCGGCCGCGAAGTCGTAGCGCATTCCGCAGAAGTCGCAGTCCACTTCGATGGTTCGCCGATCCGCGAGCAGGCCGCGGATTTCATCGGTACCCAGAAGCTTCAGGACCGAACCCACTCGCTCCTTCGAGCATCGACACACGAAACGGACCGGTCGGTGGGGAAGCAGGCGTACCTCCTCCTGATGAAACAGCCGATGCAGAACTTCTTCGTCTCCCAGTTCGAGCAACTCGGCCGACCCCAGAGTCGCGGCCAGGGTTCGGATGCGATTCCAGGCGTCTGGATCGGCGTCGTGATCTTCGCGCCCCCCCTGTCGGGGAACCTCCTGCACCAGCAAACCGGCGCAAGCACTGTCGCTTCCGGCGAGAACAAAGTGAGTGGCGATCTGTTCTGAGCGAACCATGTAGGCGTTCAGGACCTCGGCCACGGAGCCGTCCTCCACGGGCACGAGACTCTGATACGAGTCGTAGTCCCCGCCGGGATCGATCGTCAGAGCGAAGGCGGCGCCGCGGGCGAGTTCGCGCAAGTCCTGGGTTTGAGGTGGGGTGGCGCCCGGTTCGAGGCGCGCCATGGCCCGGACCGAGAGGTCGGCCCGACATTCCGCGATCAGTAGGGAGAGAGGCTTCCCGCCCTGTATCTGAAGGGTGAGACTGCCATCATTCTGGAGCATCTTCAGGGTCGAGGTGAAAAGCGCGGCGGCGGCCAGGCATTCTCCGAGCAGGGAGACGATGGGGCCTGGGTAGGTCCGCCGCGCGAGCAGGGATCGCCACGACCCGGTGAGCCGGACATACTCCCCGCGAACCGCACCCCGCCCGATGACAAAACGTCTCGTGGCGTCGATGTCTTCAGTCATGAGCGCCTTCACTCATGACCCTACTCGAGGGTCACGCGTTCGACGTGTTCTGGCGCGTGAGTCTTGAAGCCGCGTTCGGTCTGGATGCGCGCCGCGAGTGAGAGGGCCGCATCCTCCTCCCCGTGAGTGACGAAGACGGTTTTGGGAGCGGTGCGGATTCCCGACATCCACCGCATGAGCTCGTTCGCATCCGCATGGCCCGACAGGCCTTTGAGATCGGTCACTTCGGCCAGGACTGGAACCTCGGTCTTATGGATCCGCACCGTCGTTGCCTTGTCGATCAGTCGGCGTCCGAGCGTTCCCTCCGCCTGGTATCCGGTGATCAGCAGAGTGTTTTCGGCGTGCGGCAGTCGCACGCGGCAGTGATGAAGGATCCGCCCGCCCGCGAGCATTCCAGAGGACGAGATGATCACCGCGGGTCCGCGGACTTTGTTGAGCGCCTCCGATTCAGCGCGTGTTCTGGACAAATGTACCCATTTGCTGTGCAGGACACTTTCTCCCCCGACCAGGGTCAGAGCGTCCTTGAGCGCCTCGCCGTGTCGGGCGTAGATCCGGGTGGCATCGACGGCCATGGGCGAGTCGATGTGGATGGGAAACGGCCTCAGCTTCTGCTCGTGGACGATTCGGTCCATCAGCCAGATCATTTGCTGGGAGCGGCCCACCGCGAAGGCCGGGATGAGCAGGACGCCGCCCCGCGCGAACGTGCGGGCGAGCACCGACTGAAGTTGCTCCTGCACCGAAATAGCCGGGTGCTGTCGATTCCCGTACGTGCTCTCGACGACCACGTAGTCCACATCCGGGCAAGGCGCCGGATCTTTGGCGAGGATCGCGTTGTAGCGGCCCACGTCCCCCGAAAAGAGAATCCGCCGGGTTTGTCGCGAGGTCGCGTCCTCAACCGTCATGTCGACCGAGCCTGCTCCAAGAAGATGGCCGGCCTCGCGGAACTGGAACGAGATCCCGGGCGCCGCCGCATGATCCTTCCCGAGATCCACGGGCACAAACAGCTTCATGGCGCGCTCGACGTCGCGATCATCGAAGAGAGGGACGGCGGGTCTGTGGCTCGTCAGTCCCTTCCGGTTCAGGTACTCGGCGTCCTCCATCTGAAGATGGGCCGCGTCCTTCAGGAGAACCTCGGCGAGCTCAACCGTAGGCTCCGTGCAGAAGATCGGGCCCCTGAATCCGTTCGCCACGAGCCTGGGGACGCGCCCGATGTGATCAAGGTGAGTGTGGGTGAGGATCACGGCCTCGACCTGGGGGGCCGGAAAATCAGGATCAACCCAGTTTCGCTGGCGGATCTCTTTGCGGCCCTGGAACATGCCGAAATCGACCATGACCTGGGATCGTCCTGAGTCTACGAGATAGGCGGAGCCGGTCACCGTGCGCGCCGCGCCGAGGAACATGATTGAAATGGGCACGTTGGTGGTGGCCTCCTGAGTTTGCAAGGATCCGCTCGCGGCATTCCGCATCGAGCGTCCCGCTCAGGATAGCCGCACCCTGGCGCCCAAGGCTTCCCTTCTGATAGTCTCCCGGCTTCGTGATCATCCAAGCCACCTACGCGAGCCGGTATTGCTACCCGGGAGGGACCCGGGTGGCCTAGAGCTTCGTCCTCGCTCCGGTCCGGCACCCATGGGCCCGCTCTTCAAGAGCGGGCCTTTTGTTTTTTTGGCAGATCCATTCAGACCAAGTCACACAAAGATTGAGAAGAAACATGAACACAGCATTGCTTGCCCCCCCAACCACCGTCCTCCCTGCCGGCCATCCGGGCGAGGGCGATCCGCTCTACATCGCGCGTCGAAACGAACTCTCGGCTCTGGTGGCGTCGATTGATGGGACGTCTTCGCTCCCCGACGTCCAGTACACCTCGGAGGAAACGGAGGTCTGGAGGGCGGTCCTGGATCGCCTGTCGAACCTTCACGAGGTGCACGCCTGCGCTTCGTACCTTCAGGGACTCCGTCGGCTCGAGCTCTCGGCCTGGAAGCCTCCAGTTCCGGGTGCTTTGGCCGAAAGCCTGAGGCGGGAGACCGGCTTTGGCCTTGTGCTTACGGATGGCCTGCTCGACCCCCGCATCTTCCTGAGCCACCTCGGACAAAGACTCCAGCCCTGTACCGTTTACCTTCGGCACGGATCCCGGCCCGACTACACGCCGGAGCCCGACCTTGTTCACGAGGCGATCGGTCATACCCCGATGCTCACGAACCCCGACGCGGCGCGGCTCAACGAAGTGATCGGTCGGGCCGCCGCCCCAGCCTCGGCCCGACAGCTTCAGGCTCTACTCCGCCTCTACTGGTTCACCTTGGAGTTCGGCCTCGTCGAGGAACGTGCCGGCCTCCGCGCCTATGGCGCGGGTCTGCTTTCTTCGTTTGGGGAACTGCCTCACGCATTTTCAAATGCGGTGCAGCGCCGACCTTTTCGCCTTGAAGAGGTCATCGAGCAGGACTATGCGCATGATCGGATGCAGGATGTGCTGTTCGTCGCCCCGAGCCTTGGCGGAGTGCTGGGAGAGGTTGAGTCGTGGATTGCGAGCCCTGACTACGAGGCGCGATAGGGGTGGCTCCCGTGGCCGCGCTTCCGAACTCTGATCGGACCGGGCACCCACGAGGGGTGCCCCTACGCTTCAGAATAGCTCAGCATCTTCCTCAGCACGGTTTGGAGGATGCCGCCGTTTTTGTAGTAGTTGATCTCCACCGCAGTGTCGAGACGGCAGGTGGCTTCAAAGGAGAAGGTCGAGCCATCCCCGCGTTTCGCGGTGACGGTGAGGGTCTGCCGCGGGGTGAGACTCTTCTCGTCGAGGCCTCCGATGCTGATCGCCTCGTCGCCTTTGAGACCGAGGCCTTCCGCGTTCTGACCGTCCTTGAAGACGATAGGCAAAACGCCCATGCCGACGAGGTTGCTGCGATGGATACGCTCGAAGCTCTCCGCGATGACCGCGCGCACCCCGAGGAGCAACGTGCCCTTGGCCGCCCAGTCGCGCGATGAACCGGAGCCATACTCCTTGCCCGCGAGAATCACGAGCGGAGTGCCCGCCTCCTTGTACTTCATCGCTGCGTCGTAGATCGGCAGAGGTTCGCCGGTGGGCAGATAAACCGTGACTCCACCTTCCACGCCAGGCACCATGAGGTTCTTGAGCCGGATGTTCGCGAATGTGCCCCGCACCATGACTCGGTCGTTTCCGCGCCGCGCTCCGTAGGAGTTGAAGTCCTTTTTCTCGACGCCTTGGGCCTTGAGGAAGTCGCCGGCCGGAGATGCGGCCGCGATGTCGCCCGCGGGAGAGATGTGGTCGGTGGTGATCGAATCGCCGAAAACCGCAAGGACCCGCGCCCCTTCGATTCCCTGGAGCGGGGCCGGCTGCATGGAGAGTCCCTGGAAGAAGGGTGGCTCCTGGATGTAGGTCGAGGGCTCCTTGAACTCAAAGAGAGCGCCTTCCGCCACCGAGATCGCGTTCCAGTCGGGGTTGCCACCGAAGACGTCGGCATAGCTCTTTGTGAACAACTCTCCCGTGACCGAGGCCTCGGCGTCCGCCACCTCCTGCATGGTCGGCCAGATGTCCTTGAGCATCACGGGCGCCCCGGATTTGTCGGTGCCGATCGGCTCGGTGGCGAAATCGATGTCGGTCGTACCGGCAAGCGCGTAGGCGACGACGAGAGGCGGGGAGGCGAGATAGTTCGCCTTCACGTCCGGATTCACGCGGCCTTCGAAGTTACGGTTGCCGGAGAGAACCGCGGAAGCCACGAGTTTGCCCTCATTGACCGCTTTCGACACCGCGGGTGGCAGGGGACCGGAGTTTCCGATGCACGTGGTGCAACCGTAACCGACCACGTTGAAACCGATGGCTTCGAGATCGCCCAGCAGTCCCGCTTTCATCAGGTACTCGGTGACGACCTTCGACCCGGGAGCGAGCGACGTCTTCACATACGGCTTCACCTTGAGACCCTTGGCCACCGCCTTCTTCGCCACCAGTCCGGCACCCAGCATGACCGAAGGATTCGATGTGTTCGTGCAGCTGGTGATGGCCGCGATGGTGACGGCGCCGTGGGCCAGAGTGCTGTGGATTCCCTTCATCTCGACCGCGGCGGTTCGGGTGAGGTCGTCCGGTCCCAGGCCAAAGCCCCGATCCTTGACCGGGGCGACGAGAGACTTCCGGAACGATTCCTTCATGGACTTGAGCGCCACGCGGTCCTGCGGGCGCTTGGGGCCGGCGAGCGACGGTTCGACGCTCGACAGGTCGATCTCGAGGGTGTCGGTGAATACGGGTTCGGCCGAGTCCTTCGTGCGGAAGAGGCCCTGCTCCTTCATGTAGCGCTCGACCAGATCGACTTCCTCGGCGGTTCGGCCGGTGTTCCGGAGATAGCGCAGCGGCTCGTCATCGATCGGGAAAAAGCCGCACGTGGCCCCGTACTCGGGCGCCATGTTGGCGATGGTGGCACGATCGGCGAGAGGCATGCCGTCGAGACCGGGGCCGTAGAACTCGACGAACTTCTCGACCACACCTTTCTTTCGCAGAGCCTGGGTCACGGTCAGGACCATGTCGGTGGCGGTGACGCCTTCGCTCAGCCGACCCACGAGTTTCATGCCGATGACCTGCGGGGTCACCATGTAGAGGGGCTGGCCGAGCATCGCGGCCTCGGCCTCGATGCCGCCCACGCCCCAACCGAGGACGCCAAGGCCGTTGATCATGGTGGTGTGCGAGTCGGTGCCCACCAGGGTGTCGGGGAAGGCGAAGGTCTCGCCGCCCTCGGTCTTTGAGAGCACACCCTTCGCGAGGTACTCGAGATTCACCTGATGCACGATCCCGGTCGCGGGCGGCACCACGCGGAAGTTGTCGAAGGCCTTCTGGCCCCAGCGGAGGAACTCATAGCGCTCGTTGTTGCGTTCAAACTCGAGTTTCGAGTTCTGCGCAAGCGCGTCGTTCGTCCCATAGGCATCGACCTGCACCGAGTGATCGACGACCAGATCCACGGGGACGAGGGGGTTCACCCTGCGAGGGTCGTGGCCGAGACGCTTCACCGCCGCGCGCATCGATGCGAGATCGACCACGGCGGGCACGCCGGTAAAATCCTGCAAGATCACGCGGGCAGGCATGAAGGGGACTTCGATGTCTTTGGGGGCCCTGGCGTTCCAGTCGGCGAGGTTCTTCACATCCTGGTCGTGCACCAGTTCGCCATCGACCGAACGGAGGATCGCTTCGAGGACGACACGGATCGAGAAAGGAAGCGTTTCCAGGTTTGGGGCGACGCCTGCTTTCTTGAGGGCGTCCAGCCGGAAGATCGAATAGGCACCGCCTTTTGTGGTCAGCGTGGCCCGGGAACCGAAAGAATCCTTCTTCATGTCCGGCATTTTACTTCTGCCGAAGGTTCAGGAAATCCAAGACGCCGGAACATCGCGACGCTCGGGACGCCAAGGGCGCCCACAGGGGGTGCCCCTACCGGGAGTCGCCCGATGTTCATCGGTTTGACTCCTGAACTGATAACCCGCGGTCATTACTTGACCACGGCGTCCCCCCCCGCCTAACCTCCTCAAAACGAACAAACTCGAGGCGACCGTAGATCCGGTTCCCTCTCTCGGAGGAGAGTCATACATGCGGTTCAAGCAGAGTCTTGCAGCTTCTTTCCTGGCTTTGGGAATATTCCTCGCCCCGTCCCCGGCGGTGGCCCAAACGGTGAGCGGTACGGTTGAGGGCACCCTCCAGGACACTCAGGGCGGAAGGCTACCCGGCGTCGGCATCGAGCTTCGCAGCACCGAGACCGGCCAGCTTCGCACCACCACTACGAACGCCCAGGGCTTTTTCCAGATCGCCTTCGTGCCCATCGGCCGATATCGCGCGAGCACGGAACTTTCCGGGTTCGGCAAGAAGGTGCGCGAAATTGAGGTGCGCCTCAACAGCACCAGTGTCGTCGATCTGACCCTCAGTCCTTCCCTCGCCGAAGAGGTGCTGGTGACCGCCGACGCCCCCCGCATCAACACCACCTCGGGCACCATCCAGAGTTCGCTGACTTCGGAACAGATCATGGAGAAGCCGACCGCCATGAACCTGAACAACGTGAACCAGTTCCTCTCGCTCGCCGAGACCTTCGCGGGCTTCAACGAGAACCCGACCTCGGGGCAGAACAATCCCACGGCATCCTCCGGCTCGTCCATCAACTTCAGCGGAACGGGAACCCGCGGCGCCACCTTCCAGATCAACGGTGTCAACAATGACGACTACTCCGAGAACCAGAATCGCCAGGGCGTGCCTCTCGCCACGATCAAGGAGTTCCAGGTGGTCTCGAACTCTTACTCCGCCGAGTTCGGCCGCGGCTATGGCGCCGTGGTTCTCGTCCAGACCAAGCAGGGCACGAACGCAATCAAGGGCGAGGTCTATGCCTCGCGGCGCGACAATGACTGGAACGAACGCAGTTTCTTCGCCCCCTTTCCGGCCGCCAAACCCATCAACTCCCGCAATGTCTGGGGCGCGGTCGTCGGCGGGCCGATCAAGAAGGACAAGCTCTTTGGGTTCCTCTCCATCGAACACGCGCGTGAGTCAGGAGAAGGCACCTACACCCGCGACCTGATCACCGCAGCCGACAAGGCCCTGCCCCGCCTCACCCGCGGTAACGACACCCCGGCGAATCGCGCCTTCATCGAGTCGGTGATTGCGCGTTTCGGCAGTCTCACTCCCAACGATCCGCTCAATCGCAGCAATCGCACCTATGTCGGTATCCAGAATTTCGACCGGCCGGTCCGCGACTACAGCGGCCGGCTGGACTACAACATGTCCAGTCGCAATCACATCACGGCTCGATTCCAGTTCTCCAAGCAGCTCTTCACCGCGGACGACATTGTGGTCGGCGAGGCCACGCAGCAGCGAAACAACCAGAAGAACTTCGGCATCACCTGGACCCGCACCTTCTCGCCCCGCGCCACCGGCGAGTTCCGGTACGGGCTTGGGGTTCGCGACACTAATGTGGAGATCAAGGCCGGCAACACGACTCCGGTCATCCGCTTCGCGGGCTCACCGGTTTCGGGCTCGATCATCGGCAATGCGGGCACCTTCCCGATCCTGCGCGACCAGCTCGACCATCAGCTCGTCTACAACTTCACCACCCTGATTGGAAATCGTCACGCTCTGAAGATGGGCACCGACATCCGGCTCTCTCAGCTCGATGACGTGTCCCAGAGCTTCAATCGCGGCTTCTGGAACTTCACGAGCAACTGCGGCGGCGTCAGCTATTCCTCGGCCTACGCGGCCTTCTTCGACGGTTGCGTCACCACCTACACCAAGGCCTACGGCCCCGACTACCTGGAGAATCGCCTCAAGGAGTACAACTTCTACCTTCAGGACGACTTCAAGGTTCGCTCGAACCTGACCTTGAACATCGGCGTGCGGTACGAAATCGCGGGCGCGCCCACCGAGGCCCAGAACCGGATCGACTACGGCTACAAGACCGACAAGAACAACATCGAACCCCGGCTCGGGTTCGCCTGGGCTCCCAACAAAGAGGGCGGCCTGATCGGCAAGTTGTTTGGCGGTCCCTCGAACGGCTCCCTGCGCGGAGGCTACGGCATCTACCACGGCCGTCTCTTCCAATCGGTCTTCTCGCAAGGCGGGGCTTCCGTCCGCACCAATCCCCCAAACGCCGCGTCCCTAGCTTTCACCGGTTCAACGAACCTTGCGGACCCGACGAACGGTTTCGTCTTCCAGCCGGGCGGAACTCAGACCGCGCGCGTGACCTTGACCCAGATCGACCCGAAACTCCGCATGCCCTACACCCACCAGTGGAACTTCACGTTCGAGCGGAAGGTCCCCTGGAACTCGTCCGTGCGCGTCACCTACACCGGCACGCGGGGTCGCGACATGCTGAAGTACTCGCTGGGCAACCTGCCCGTTGCTCCAGGCGCGCCCGGCTCCACCTACGTCCTGGCCGCGAACTACCTCTGCGCCGGTACCGGCACCACCGGGGTCGCCACGACCGCGACCTGCCCGGTAGCGGTTCCGATCGCCGCCAACGAAATCTCGGCCCGCGTGCCCAGGACCAACGACCGACGTCCGGACGCTCGCTACAACACGAACACCGTGATCTCGAACGACGCGGATTCGTGGTACGACGGCGTCCAGTTTGAATGGCTCAAGCGCTTCAGCTCAGGACTCGACTTCCAGATGAACTACACCCGCTCTGTCGCCAAGGACACCACTTCCGAAGCCACCTTCGTGGGTGCCGGCGACTCCAACCAGCTTGGACCCGATGCGAAGCTCGCCAAGGGCTATTCGCGCTTCCACACCCCTCATCGCTTCGCTCTGAATGGCTCGTATCGTCTCCCCTTCTTCGCGGATCGCAAGGATCTGACCGGCCAGGTCCTCGGTGGCTGGCGCCTGGGCTTTGTGTTGAAGCTTGCATCCGGAACGCCCTTCACCGTCATCGACGGCGGCGCCATCGACACGAACTTCGATGGCTTTGCCGAAGGTCGGCCGGTGTTGGTCGACAAGTCGCTGGTCGGCGTGGTCGTGAACGACCCCACCACGTCCACCCAGATTCTGGTGCCGAGCGCGTTCCGTCGAGCGACCCCCGAGGACTACACGGCTGGGAACCTGGCGCCTCGGAACGCCTTCTTCGGCGATGGAGTGCGGACCCTCGACCTCGCTCTATCGAAGACCTTCAAGCCCTATGGTTCGCACCAGCTCGTCGTTCGGATCGAGGGCTACAACGTCACCAATGCCGTGCTGTACGCCTTCCCGAACACCGACTTCAACAGTGTGAACTTCGGCCGGATCACCGGGGGGGCCACTGCGTACTCCCCCCGCACGCTTCAGGCCGCGCTTCGATACATCTTCTAGATCGTCTAAAAATGGAATAGGCCCACGCTTTGGTTTGACGTCGGCGCGGTCCTTTCCTTAGACTAGTCGTTCGTCCGCGTCTCGCTGGGAGATCGTCCAACGGTAGGACATGCGGCTCTGAACCGTAGAATCGGGGTTCGAATCCCTGTCTCCCAGCCATCGCAAGAGGGCGTAGCCCTCTTGCTCGGCGGGGAGACACGGCGTCGGCACCTTACTTCGTGCGGCGTCGAATCTCGACTTGGGCCTCCGTGGCGTCGGGGAATCAACGGGGTTGCGAATGTAGGGGCAACCCTGTGGTTGCCCTTTCCGTGAGCGTAGCCCTCTTGCTCGGCGGGGAGACACGGCGTCGGCACCTTACTTCGTGCGG
>CAZFQH010000030.1:13857-17185 GCA_964520805.1 uncultured Acidobacteriota bacterium
TTGGGCCTCCGTGGCGTCGGGGAATCAACGGGGTTGCGAATGTAGGGGCAACCCTAGTGCCTTAGAGCCATCGTTCGAATCGACCAACCACGTTCCGGGCCGATCGTGCCTTATCTTCGATTGTCCATGGGCCGGTGGACCGATCCCACGGGCGAACCATGCGCGGTAATATCAGACAGGCGGCTTGGTTGATTCCCTACGAGCCGATCAACCGGAAGGTTCCGCGGCGTCAGCGAGCACGAGATCGATTTCAGAATGACCCTGTATCTTGAGGAAAGTGGCTCCGTGCCGCTGTCGGAAGTCCTGAAACCCATACAGGACCGGATCGTGGCGCACACCACATACTTCGGCGTGCCAACCCTGAAGAATCCGATGGATTTCTGGGTCTACCAGGAAATCATCCATGAACTCCGGCCCACGGTGATCGTCGAAATCGGCAACCGCTTCGGCGGGAGCGCGCTGGCCCTGGCGCACTTGCTCGACCTGATCGGCGCGGGGCGGATCATCGGAGTGGACGTCCATCACGCCGACCTCCATCCGAAAGCACGCGCCCATCCGAGAATCACTTTTCTGGAAGGCGACGCTACCGGCCTGGCGAATACGGTCAAGGGCATGATCGCGCCCGAGGACAGCGTGCTTGTCATCGAAGACAGTTCTCATACCTACGAGAACACGCTGAACGTATTGAACAGCTATTCGAGCTTGGTCAAGCCCGGGGGATACTTCATAGTGGAGGACTCCATCTGCCACCATGGCCTGGAGGTGGGCCCGCAGCCGGGCCCCTTCGAGGCCATTCAGGCCTTCCTCGAAGAGAACAAGGATTTCATGACCGACCGCGACCGGGAGTCGTTCGTGATCACCTGGAACCCGCTCGGCTTTCTGAAGCGCCGCTGATGGCGTTGGACCTGCGCGCGACCGTGACGCTAGTGCCCTAGCGATGCACAATAGTTCCTACGAGCACATGCGGGACCTGGTCTCCCGCTACCTGGATCCCCAGCAGTCCTTGTCCATCATCGACATCGGCTCCTACGACGTCAACGGCTCATATCGGACGCTGTTCGACAATGCGAAGTGGACCTACAGGGGGATCGACCTGGAGGCGGGCCCGGGCGTGGACGTCGTGTTGACGTCACCCTATCGCCTGCCGTTTCCCTCCGGAAGTTTCGACCTTGTCGTATCGGGACAGGCGTTCGAGCACGTCGAATATTTTTGGATGTCCTGGCTGGAGATGCTCCGCGTCCTCAAGCCGGGCGGACGGATCTTCCTGATCGCGCCCTCGCGCGGTCCCGAGCATCGCTATCCGCAGGACTGCTGGCGTTTCTATCCGGATGGGTATCGAGCGCTCGCGAAGTACGCTTCCTGCGAGCTGATCGAGGTCACCACCGACTGGGAGCCCCACCCGGATCCGGGAAGCCAGGCCTGGGGGGATACCGTGGGTGTGTTCCGCAAGCTCCCGCTGGGTCTCCGAGCGCGCGTGTCCCAGGCGTTGATGCTCATCGCCAATCGGCTCCAGACGGGCTGAGCCGGGCCGCGAGGACGCCCGCGCTATTCAGGTGTCGGCGGCGCCTCGGAAGCTGGTCGGGCTCCAGCGCGAAGCGACAACACTATGGTCCGCCAAAAGAACCAAAGAACTGAAAGTCGCGCCCAAGCACGATAAAGCTGGGGTATGAACGCGCCCCTATGATGTCCGCCATGCTCGCGGTCTACATCACCGGTCATGGCTTTGGACACGCGACTCGCACGGCCGAGGTGCTTCGGGTAATTCGCACACGCGAGCCCGGGATTCCCATTACCGTCGTGGCCCCCGTACCCGGCCGCCTTTTCGATGGCATCCCCGGTGGCGTCTTTCATCGCGACCAGACGATTGATTTCGGTCTGGTCCAACGCGATGCCCTGAACATCGCCGAGGAGGAAACCGCGCAACGGTGGCGTGAATTCGCCGCCGGCTGGGACGGGCTCGTGCAGGCGGAGGCGAGATGGCTTCGCGCCCAGGGCGCCCGTCTCGTTCTTGGAGACATTCCGCCCCTGGCCTTCGCGGCCGCCCATATCGCGGGAATTCCGTCGATCGCCCTCGGCAACTTTTCCTGGGACTGGATCTACGCCCACCTGTCAGGGCGCCACCCCGCGTTGGCCGATGCGGCCCGCACCTGTGCCACCGCACAGCATCAGGCACAGCTCCTGCTCCAACTCCCCTTCGCCGGAGACATGACGTCGTTTCCGGTTCGTGAGGAGATTCCCCTGCTGGCCCGCCGAAGCGCCATCGGGAGGGAAGAGGCGCGCCGCCGCCTCGGCCTTCGACCGGAGCAGACCGTGGTGCTGCTCTCCTTCGGTGGAATCGGACTAGCCCTCGATCCGAAGGCCCTCGCGGCCGAGCCTCAGTTTCACTTCCTTCTCGAAGCGGAGGCCGAAGTCGCGAAGAACGCCACCGCGCTCTCCGATTCCGTGCGCGCGGCGCGCGGGCTCCAATACGAGGATGTGGTGGTCGCGGCCGATGTGGTTGTCACCAAGCCCGGCTACGGGATCGTCAGCGACGCGATCGGCGCGGCCACCCGGGTTCTCTATACCGACCGTGGGGATTTCCCTGAGTACCCGATCATGGTCGAGGAGATGCCCCGCTATCTCGCCTGCCGCCATATCGGTCGCGATGATCTTCTGGCCGGCCGCCTGGGTCCCTCGATCCGGGCCCTGCTCGCGCAGCCGCAACCGGCTCCCTCCAGCATCGAGGGCGCCAACGTGGCTGCCCTTCGCATCCTCGAGCGCTACTCCTGAGAGAGCCCCGAGGCGAATTTCCAATCGGGTTCAGTGGCGGCTGCGCACGTATCTCGAAGGCCTCGGTCGCTATAGGCTCCTGCGTTCATGGCCCTCGTTCTGGATACGGAACAGAACTTCTCCTGCCGGAGTTGTGGACAGTGCTGCCGTCGGTCGTTCGACATCGTGGCGACGCCTGCGGAGACGGAGCGACTCGAGAAGGCGAACGTGGCGCGCTGGTTCAGGGAATCGTCATCCGCCGCACCGGGGACGACCGGGCCCGTGTTCGAGTATCTGTCCGGGGGGCTCCTGCGAATACGCAAGCGCGCCGATGGTGTCTGCGGCTTCTTGTCCGACGAAAATCGTTGTCGCATTCATGAAGAGCTGGGCAGTACCGCCAAGCCTCTTTCGTGCCAGATGTTCCCGTACTCTTTCGATCCGGTGGCGGGACACACCCGAGTGACCATGAACCTCGGCTGCCCCACGGTGCTTCGAAACGAAGGCCGCCGCATCGAGGACCAGCGCGCCGAAATAGGGGCCCTGGCCGCTCGCTGGAGAAAGGTGAGTTCACCTTCTGATG
>CAZFQH010000031.1:0-10179 GCA_964520805.1 uncultured Acidobacteriota bacterium
GGACATATCGTTCTTCCCCGAAAGCACGGGGTCGTAGAAAAGCAGCCGGCCCAGGGCGGCGCGACGAGCGAACTTCGGGTCGGTGACCGCGTTGTCGGGGCGCTGGGGCATTTCCGGCCAGCCGCTTTGGAGCCCGCCGGCCCCGCTTGGTCCCGCGGTATTCGGCGCTCCCTCGCTGTCCACCGGCAGCGGAAGCCCGGCAAGGACGGCAAGAATGATGATCGGAATTCCGAGGAGGCATCCTGCAAACCCAAGAAGGAACAATCGAAAGCGCGGCTTGCGTGGCCCGCCCGCTCGCGGCGTCCTCGGCAGGGGAGCGTAGGGGCTAGGTCGTCTGGGCGGCGGCGCGGGCATGTTCTCCCCGTTCGGCGGCAAGGCGCGCGGTCAGCCAGCGGCCTTGAAGAACCACCCAAAGGGCGCAGACCCCGCCCGCCAGATAGAAGACGTTCCGGTAGGCGGAGAGCGGATTGACCTCAGTTTTTCCAAGCGCCACGAGCACTCCCCCGACCATGGGCCCAAGCAACATGCCCAAGGCCCCCGCGGTGTTGACCAAAGCCATCATGCGACCCCGGGACTCCGAGGGGACCAGAGTCGCGGCATAACACAGGACGGTTCCGTACATGAAGGACGAAGCGATGCCCGCCACGATCATCGACACCGGCAAAAACGCCTTGGGGACGAGAGCGAGCGAAGTGATGGCAGCGCCGTAGGCCAGGGTCCCGAGGGCCAGGAGGGCGGCGCGGGGCAAACGGTCGCCCATGCGGCTCGCGGGATACATCAACAACGCGAAGGGCAACATCAGCATCGAGTAGAGAAGACCGATGCTGCGATCGGACAGCCCGTGGGTCTTGGTCGCGAAGAGCGCGAAGGTGACGATGATGAGTCCCACGGTGAAACGCTCGATGAAGGCCGCGGAGAGCGGGCCAAGAACATTCGGGTCGCGCAACGAAAGGCGGCGGGCCGCGAGGGGATCGGGCCGCTCGACGGGCAGGGTCGACGAATAAAGGAACGGAGCGGTCAGGGCCACCAGGGCGGCCAGGGATCCACCTACGAGGAACGGAAGACGCGGACTTTCCGCCACCAGAAGACCGCCCAAACCGCTGCCAAAGGCGATCGCGAGCATCACCGCCGCCCCCGCCAGACCCATCGCCCGACCTGCCCCGACCAGAGGTTTATAGGCGGCCGCCCGTGCCAGGAGCAGGCTCGCGGCACCCAGATGGGCCGCGCCTTCCAGGGTACGGAGGAAGAGGACGACCGGGATCTCCAGAGGCATCGAGACCATCACCAGAAGGACGGCATCGAGGGCGGCGAGCGTCATCAGCCAGCGCGAGAGGGTCTTGGCTGAGCCCGTGGACACCAGCCGCGCGATGAGGGGCGTCATCAAAATGCCGCCCAGCATGTTGAGCGACATAAAGGCGTGCATGGGACCTTCGGCTCCCGCGTGCATTTCGGCAAACAGCGGGCGGATGGCGGGGGCCAGAAGGGTGGCCGGCAACATCTGCAGGAACACCGCGGCAATCAACCAATGCAACGACGCGTGTTTTGCGTCCATTTCGGACAGGCCCGCCGGGCGAAGGTCGCTCACCCGGCGGATTTTCGCACGTCTTGAACGAAGGCTCTGAGCCGGGCTAGGCGCAGCAGGAGGGACCGCAGCAAGGGGCCGCCGCGGGCTCGGCTTCTGCTTCCACCTTGGGCGCGACCCCAGGCTTCCGCGCCCGGAACGTCACCGATCGAACCGTGCCGCGCAGCGCATCAATGCTCACGCCGGCTTTCGCGGCCAGCCGCTCGGCTTCGGCCCGGGCGTGATCGATCACCAACGCGCCATAGTCGATGTCCTTCAGCACCTCGATTTCGCCGAGACCGGCATCCTGAATCATTCCGAAGTACGTCTCGCGCATGGCCGCACCCGAGATGCAGCCAACATACGCGTAGACATCTTTCTCGATTTCGGGAGGCAGCGCCTTGTCGAGAATGATGTCCGAGATGACCACCCGCCCTCCGGGCTTGAGAATGCGGGCGATCTCCTTAAAGACCACGGCCTTGTCGGGGACGAGGTTGATCACGCAGTTGCTGGTGATCGCGTCCACCGTGCCGCTTTCCACCGGCAGATTCTCCAGCCGGCCTTCTCGGAACTCGGCGTTGGTGATTCCGGCTTTCTCCGCATTGCGACGCGCCCGCGCCAGCATCTCCTTGGTCATATCGATGCCGATGACCCTGCCCGAGGCGCCGACGCTATCTGCGGCGAGGAACACATCGATCCCGGCCCCGGAGCCGAGATCGACCACGGTCTCGCCCGGCTGAAGCGCCAGATGATCGATGGGCGCCCCACACCCGAGGCCCAGATTGGCACCCTCGGGCAAGGCGGTGAGCTGCTTCTTCGAATATCCGATGTCGAGGGTCACGGCCTCCTCGCTGCCGGGGTCACAGCCCGACGTACCACAGCATGACCCGCCTTCAAGGGCGATGGCGGCGTACTTCTCTCGGACGTTTCCAACAACCTCTTCTTTATCCTGGCGAGCAAGGGTTTCCATTACTTCTTTCTCCTGGTGATTGATTGCAAAGGGACGACCGGGGACTCTTCTTCGGCGCAACAGTTCTCTCGCAGGTAGTCCAGAAGACCGGCGATAGACGAGAAATCCACGGAGTAGAAAACGCTTCGACCGTCGCGGCGGGCCGTGACCAGGCCCACCCGCGAAAGTTCGGCGAGATGAAACGACGCGTTCGGAGCGGAAATCGCCACCCGTGTCGCAATCTCGCCGGCGGCCAGGCCCAAAGAGCCCCGACGAACCAGCTCTCGGAACACCGAGAGGCGGGTTTCGTGGGCCAATGCGCCGAGCCGCTGAACCGCTTCTTTCATTTCCATGTTTCTATTATTCTAGAAACGTATAAGTATTGTCAAGTGTTCCGTGGTTCCGCATAAAACTGAGCCCGTTGCCAACCGGCTCATGCATGGCGCATGACTTCCGTCAGTAGCGATTGGCCCCCGCACCCTGTAAAAAGAGGTCCACTATGAAAGTCGCAGGCCGACGCGCCGTCCTCCTGGCCTTGGGGCTCGCCGCCCTCGGCTACCACGGCGCGCGGGTATGGCTCCTCATCGGCGGTTTTCTGAACCCCGGCCAGTACCCGCCAGCGCCTTTCCAGTTACGCGGGGCAACCACAGAGGTTCGGTCCACCTCCAAGGCCGCGGCCGAGGCCGGGCTCAAAGCGGGCGACCGAATCACGAAAATCGCCGGTCAGGAGCTGCGGGGGTACGCCGACATGGCTCGGAGCCTCGCGCTATCCGCACCTTCCGGGCACGGTCTCGTCGAGGTGCTCCGTCCGGAAGGCCTCACAGTTCTTGATATACCCCTTCCGTCTCCCGCACCACCGACACTGGGGGCCATGGCGGGTGCGCTGGTGCTCGAGCTTGTGCTGCCTCTCTTCTTCCTCGGGGTTGGTTTCTCGGTGGCCTACCTGAAACTGGAAGACCAGTCGGCCTGGTTGCTGCTCTTCATGATGCTGACGTTCTCGGCCCTGTCCCGATCGACGATGGTCGGCCTCGACCGACTCGGAACGGCCCTCGGGACCGCGACCGCACTCTGGGTTTCCTTCTTCGCCGCGGGCTGGCCGCTCGCCATGCTCTCGTTCGCCCTGGTTTTTCCCGAAAGATTGGCGCTCGACCGCCGGTGGCCGTGGATCAAATGGCTGGCCCTTGGGCCTCTTCTGGGCATGACCATTCTGGAGTCGCTCACCAACCTCGCGGTCGCGAGCTTCGAGTGGGCGGCGCCGTTCATCGCCATAAACAAGAGCACCGGTCGCCTGGGCTTCATTCTGATTTACGTGACGATGTCCCTCTTCTTCACGTCTCTCGGGATCAAGCTCGGCATCACTGAAAATCCCGATTCATTGCGGCGCGTGCGCATCCTCATGGCGGGCGCCTACGTCAGCATGGCCCCCGTGACCGCCATCGCCACGGTGGCCCTGCTCACCGGTCGGGGCTGGAACCAGGTCGGACCCGACGGCCTGCGTTTCTTCGCGGTGCTGATGATGCTGGTTTTCCCCTTGACCCTGGCCTATGTAGTGATCGTGCACAAGGCCATGGGGGTGGCGATGGTGATTCGGCAGGGCCTGCAATACGCCCTGGCCCAGCGCGCCCTCCGCTTCGTGCAAATCCTGGTCGGCGTATCGGTCCTCTTCGCCCTGACCGACATCCTCACCGATCCCGAGAAGCGGCAGGTCGACCGGCTTCAATGGATCGGCTTCGCCCTGTTGTTCGTGGTTTTCATGCAGAAGGGCGCGGATCGTTTCCGGCAGTGGATCGACCGGCGGTTCTTCCGCGAGGCGGTGGACGCCGAACGTATCCTCGCCGACCTCGGAGATCAGGTCCGCTTGATCGCCGACCGGCGCGAGTTGCTCGAAACCGTCTCGCGCAAGATCGGCGAGGCGCTGCATGTGCCGAAGGTCGCGGCCTTTATCCGCGGCGAGTCGGGCTTCGTCCCCGCTTTCGCCACCGGCGATGCGGGAGAGGCGGTGGCTCTCCAGTTCGGAGGCGCCTCCGTGCTCACGTGCTGCGTGGCCGCGTTGCAGAAGCCACAAACCGTTTACCTCGATGACAACCGCTCCTGGGTCCGTCGCGAGAACATCCCGGAATCGGACGCGGCCAAACTGCGCGAGCTTCAATCCGAGGTGCTGATCCCCCTTCGCACGAAGACCGCGGTCGAGGGTTTCCTCAGTCTTGGACCCAAGTCGTCCGAGGCGGCGTATTCACCCGCCGACCTTCGCTTGCTCCAATCCGTCGCACACCAGACCGCCCTCGCTCTCGACAACTCGCGGCTGGTCGATCAGGTGGCGAGCGAAGTGGCGAAGCGGGAGCGGATGACCCGCGAGATCGAAATCGCGCGCGAGGTCCAGTTCACTCTTCTGCCTCAATCACCGCCGACGATCGAAGGACTCGAACTCGCCGGACACTGCCGTCCGGCCGCAGGTGTTGGCGGCGACTACTACGATTTCATTCCCCTCGAAGGCGAACGCTCCATCGGCCTCGCCATAGGCGACATCGCCGGCAAAGGCATTCCGGCCGCCCTGCTCATGGCCGGACTTCAGGCGGCCTTGCGTGGACAGGCGCTCGTCGGAAGTCGCGACCTGGCCCGCCTGATGACGAACATCAACAAGCTGATCTTCGAGTCCTCACCCTCCAACCGCTACGCGACCTTCTTCTACGGGGAGTTTCGCAACGGCGTCCTCGCCTACGTGAACGCGGGCCACAACGCGCCGGTTCTCCTGCGACGCGACGGACGGGTGGAACGTCTGGAAGCGGGCGGGCCGGTCATCGGACTGATGGACTTCGCGAACTTCGTGGAAGCAAGCGTCGCAGTGGGCCCGGGCGACGTTCTGCTCGGCTACACGGACGGCGTGTCCGAGTGCATGAATCCGGGGGAAGAGGAATGGGGCGAGGAGAAGCTCATCGATCTTCTGCGCCGCGACCGCGATCTCTCGTCCGCCGATCTGGTGGCGCGAATCATGCGGGAGGCCGACGCCTTCGCAAACGGCGCCAAGCAGCATGACGATATGACGTTGATCCTCATGAAGGTCGCCTGATCCTACGCGACGTAATACGGAAACACCGGGCAGTGGACCCGCCGGTAGCCACCGGAACGCTCCCGCCAAAGGGTGGACCGCTGGGCAATCAGCCGACCGACGTCCAGCACCTCTCCTCGAAATGGTGACCCGAGACCGTCTTGCCGGGATCCGTAACGATCCAAAGCCTCGTAGAACTTAGCGGCCACCTCTGGCAGGAACTGCAGCGTCATCGGCGCAAGCGTCGACCCACCTCAGCAAACACCTCAGTTGCAGGTATGTGAACAGGGGCGTCGCCGCAATGCAGAATCACGACCAGCCTCCATGCAATATTCTGTGGCACGAGTAATGATTGGTCTTCCACATGTTCCTTCGGGCCGGGCCGTCGCCGAGTCGCGCGTCCTCGATCGCTCCGGGCTCGCGCACCGATACCGCCAAAGCCGCGCCCGCTCGGCCGCGCTGTTCGACCTCATCGACGACGAGGCCTACTACGCGCGTCCCATTGCTCTGCGCCTGCCCTTCGTGTTCTATGAGGGCCATCTGCCGTTCTTCAGTTTCAGCACCCTGGTGAGAAGAGCCCTGGGGCGACCGAGCATCGACCAGCGCATGGAGGCTCTCTTCGCCCGGGGCATCGACCCGCACGAGGCACAGGCCAGTTCCGCCGGCGCAACGCGTGCTGCGCTCTCGTGGCCGACCCGCAGTGAAGTCGGGGCGCTGGCCGCCGAGGCGGACCGTCAGGTGCTGGACGCTCTCGAAAACGCCGAACTCGAAAGACCCGGAGATCCCCTGCTTCAGCGCGCCGAGTCCGCCCTGTGCATTTCCGAGCATGAGGCCATGCACCAGGAAACGCTGCTCTACATGCTTCACCGGCTGCCGCCCGCGATGAAGCGCCGCCCCGCCGCCTATCTCGCGAAGACGGAAGGGGCGCCGCCCGCTCAGTCGTTCGTGGACGTGCCCATCGGCAGTGTCACGCTTGGCGTCGACCCCGACCGCGAAACCTTCACCTGGGACAACGAGCGGCTCGCGCACACCGTGTCCGTGGGCGCGTTCCACATCGAACGCCACAACGTCACAAACTCGCAGTTCATGGAGTTCATAGAGGCGGGCGGCTATCGGGACGAGCGATGGTGGCGGGCCGAGGATTGGAGGTGGGTCCACTCCGAGAAACTGACCCACCCGCCGTTCTGGATCCACGAAGACGGACGCTGGTGGTGGCGCGGAATGTTCGAGATCATCGCCCTGCCTCCCGCCTGGCCGGTCTACGTGACTCAGGCCGAGGCCACAGCCTTCGCGCGGTGGCGGGGAGCGCGCCTGCCCACCGAAGCCGAGTACCATCGCGCGGCGTGCGGAGATCCAAACGGTCGCGAACGACGTCACCCCTGGGGAGATGACGGGCCGGAAGCGCATCACGGAGTGTTCGACTTCTCGAGCTTTGATCCCGAGCCCGCGGGCTCGCATCCCGCGGGAGCAAGTGCCTGGGGCGTCGAGGATCTGGTGGGAAACGGGTGGGAGTGGACGAGCAGCGTCTTCGCGCCCTTCCCCGGCTTCGAGCCACTGCCCTGTTATCCAGAATACTCCGCTGATTTCTTCGACGGGGAACACTTTGTGATGAAAGGCGCGTCGCCCGCCACGGCGCGCGAGCTGCTGCGTCCGTCGTTCCGCAACTGGTTTCGAGCCCGATATCCCTACGTCTACGCCACGTTCCGTTGCGTCAAGGGCAGCCCGAACGAAGGGAGAGGGTGATGAGAACCGCCCACGCGCGAGTCGCGGTCCGCCGCAACGCTGCCGAGGCCGCGGTCGAGGAGTTCGCGGAGGAGGTTCGCTTCTACCTCTCAAAGACGCCGAGGCAGTTACCGTCGCGCTACTTCTACGACGCCCTGGGCTCCGCCCTGTTCGATGCGATCTGCCGCCTGCCTTGGTATCGCATCACCCGAGCCGAGGTGGCCCTGCTGGCCCGGCACGCTCCTTCGATCCTTGGCGGGGCGCATCCTCCCCGCCGACTCGTCGAACTGGGGCCCGGCAATGGCGAGAAGCTGGCGACCCTGATGGGCTCGACCCCTCCCGCCCAGGCGGGGATGGAGTTGCATCTGGTGGACGTATCGGGTGCGGCGCTCTCCCTGGCCGCGCGCGGCCTGAGCGGCTTCGAGTCGGCGCGCATCGTCACCCACGAAGCCACGTACGAAGCCGGCCTGCGCCAGGTCGCGCAGGAGACGAGTCCGGACGGACACACCCTCGTGCTCTTCCTCGGATCCAACATCGGCAACTTCGACCCGGAGGCGGGCGCGGCGTTCCTTCGCGAGGTGCGGGGCACGCTACGCCTCGGTGACGAGCTGCTCCTGGGCGCGGACCTCGTCAAGCCCAGAGAGGTCCTGCTGCGGGCCTACGACGATCCTCTCGGGGTCACCGCAGCCTTCAACCTCAACTTACTCCAGCGCCTCAACCGCGAGCTGAGCGCCGACTTCGACCTGTCCGCATTCCGGCACGAGGCGGTGTGGAACGAGGGCCAGTCACGGGTGGAGATGCACATCGTGAGCACGCGCGCCCAGCGCGTCCGCATTCCCCGCGCGCGGCTTGAGGTGAGCCTCACGCAAGGCGAACGGATCTGGACCGAGAGTTCCTACAAGTACGAACCCATCGAAGTCACCCACATCCTCGCGCGCTGCGGATTCTCCGCCCGCAGTCAGTGGGTCGACCCCGAAGCGCGCTTCGCCCTCACCATCGCCGAGGCTCATTGACTTATGCCCACGCCCACGCGTTACGACGCCATCGTGATCGGAACCGGCCAGGCCGGTCCCTCCCTCGCCGTCCGGCTCGCCAGCTCCGGGCGCAAAACCGCGGTGATCGAGCGAAAGCGCTTCGGCGGCACCTGCGTCAACGTCGGGTGCATCCCCACCAAGACCCTGGTCGCGAGCGCCCGCGCCATCCACATGGCGAGGCGGGGCGAAGAATTCGGCTTCTCGACGGGCGGGCCGGTCACCGTCGATTTCAATCGCGTGAAGGCGCGTAAGGACGCGGTGGTGCGGCAGTCCACCGAAGGGGTGGAAAAATGGCTGAGGAACACCTCCAACGTCACCGTCTACGAAGGCCACGGACGGTTCGAGTCGCCGCACACGGTGCGGGTCAATGACGAATTGCTGGAGGCGGAGCAGATCTTCGTCAACGCGGGCGCTCGCGCCGTGGTCCCCGATATGCCGGGAATCAATGAGGTTCCCTACCTGACCAATGTGGGCATGATGTCCCTGGATACGCTTCCCGAGCACCTCATCGTGGTGGGAGGCAGCTACATCGGCCTGGAGTTCGCGCAGATGTACCGGCGTTTCGGATCACGGGTCACGGTCATCGAGATGGGAGACCGGCTGATCGCCCGGGAGGATGAGGACATTTCCCGAACCCTTCAGGGGATTCTCGAAGCCGAAGGCATCTCTTTCCGGCTGAAGGCATCGTGCACCACCCTTCGGCGGACGACCACAGGAGTGGCGGTGGGGGTCGATTGCACGAAGGGCGCTCCTGAGATCGAGGGCTCGCACATCCTGATTGCGGTGGGCCGGCGCCCCAACACCGACGACCTGGGCCTCAATGCTGCGGGGGTGGCGACGGATCCGCGGGGCTTTATCACCGTCGATGATCACTGCCGGACCAGCGTCCCCGGGGTCTGGGCCGTCGGGGAATGCAACGGCCGCGGAGCCTTCACCCACACCGCGTACAACGACTTCGAGATCGTCGCCGAGGCCTTCCTGGACAACGGGTCGCGAAGCCTGAGCGACCGCATTCCCTGCTACGCCCTCTATACGGATCCGCCGGTGGGCCGCGTGGGCATGACCAATGCCGAGGCGCGCGCGTCGGGCCGGCGCGTGCTGGTGGGCTACCGGGCCATGACCGCGGTGGGCCGGGCCCGCGAGATGAGCGAAACGAACGGCTTCATGCGCGTCCTCGTGGACGCCGACACGGAGCACATCCTGGGCGCCGCCATCTTCGGGGCGGGCGGCGATGAGATCGTGCACTCGCTCATCGACATCGCCTACGCGAAGGTTCCCTACACCGTGATCTCGCGCGCCGTGCACATCCACCCCACGATCAGCGAACTGATCCCGACGCTGCTGCAGGACCTGAAGCCCCTCGACTGAGCGGCCAGGCGGCGCGCGCCGCGAAGACCGGCCTATGCCGTGACCTCGACTCCGCGCCAGAAGGCCACCCGCCCGGTGATTTCGGCGGCTTCAGGCAACGGCGTCGCGTAGTACCAGGCGGCGTTGGGGTTCTCCTTGCCGTCGACACGCACGTTGTAGTACGAGGCTTTGCCCTTCCAGTGGCAGGTGGTCTGGTGATCGCTCGGCGAGAAGAACTTGCGTCGGACCGAGTCCAGCGGGAAGTAGTGATTGCCCTCGACCACCACGGTGTCGGCAGACTCCGCGATGACTTGGCCGTTCCAGGTTGCCTTCATGAGCTCGGTCGTCTCCTTATTATTGCTGCGGGCGGCTCGATCAGCCGCCATCCGAAGTGTATCGCCTCGGTGTTCAGCGGCGTGCGAAGCACGAGCGCGATATCGTATCCACGAAAACTAGCGAGGAACATTCTGAAGGTACTAGCATCGCTCTGCAGGTGCCGCACGCTGACCCGCGTCGCAAG
>CAZFQH010000031.1:10189-17019 GCA_964520805.1 uncultured Acidobacteriota bacterium
TCGCAAGCCCGCGGATATCCTGCGGGCGTGCTCATCGCCACCCCCGCGGCCCTGACTTTCCCTTGAGCGGGTCAACCGGCGGCTTGCGGCGACCCACAGGGCGTAACTCCAGGAAGCCGACACGGAGGTGTCCATCGATGAATGTTCACCAGTGGCCGGATTGAGGCACGCGCGCCGCATCCTCGTCGTGGCTGCCGTCGCGGGGGCCCTGGTGCTCGTCCTGCTCGCACGCGGTTGGTTCCCCCAGGGTCCGCTCCGCGGCTTCGCTGAATCGAGACTGCGCACCCTCGTCGGCCCGGGCAGTCGAATCGGGGCGATGAGCGTGGTCCCCGGCCGGCTCGAAGCCGAGATCCGTGGCCTCGTGCTCGACTCCCCCAGCTTTCGATTCGAAACGGACCGGGTTCTCCTGACTCTCTCCGGAAAGACGCTCCTGGGCAGCGGCATCTTCCTGAACTCGGTCAAGATCGCGGGCGGACATCTCACCCTCAAGACGCCCGCCGAGCCCGCGGCCGCGGCCGGCTCGCCCGGAGCGCCCATGGTGATCCGCAATATCGACATCACCGGGGTGACCCTGTCGACCGGGAATCCGGATACGGAAGGCGGCGTGACTCTGCGACCCCTCACCGTGAGCGGCGGCATCGGGGAAGGGGTTCTGAATATCGAGGGCTCAGGCGGGATGTGGCACCGCGCTCAGCCCGTGCCCATTGGGCCGCTCCGCGCGCGTCTGCGCATCTCTCCGAGTCTGGATCTGCAACTGGAGGCTCTCGATGCCGGCCTCGAGCGCACGAGGGTGCAGGCGTCCGGTGCCCTGGGGAACGTGGCCGCCCTGCAACCGGATGTGCACTTTGACGCCAACATCGATCTGTCCGAGGTTGAACAGCTTGGAGGCATCGCGCCCGCGAACGGCCTGGTCAGAGTGCAAGGCCGGTTGCATGGGCCAGTGCAGACCGTGGCCATCGAAGCGGAGGTCACGAGCGAACACGTGCAGGCATCAGGGTGGCCGATCGATCGCATTCAGGGCGAGCTGAAGCACGGGCCCGCTGAGGCAGGCACCACGGCCTCGGCCCGCGTCAGCCTGTTCGGGGGTGACGGGACCTTGTCGGGTCGCCTGCGCGGCGAGACCGCGCACGGCGAGTTGACCGCCTCGGGGCTCGATCTCGGACGGCTTCTCAAGCAACTCAGCCCGGAGTCCGCGACGGGCTTGACCGGCGTGGCCTCTGGTACCTTGAGCTTTGACGGAGACCCGAACCGCAGCCTTATCTTCAAGGCCGAGGCCGAGGTCGGCGGTCGCTACCAGGACGGCATGCAATTCCGAGGGCAAGCGCATGCTCAGGGACCAATCCGGCTGCCGACACCCGATCTCGATCTCCTCTGGACGCTGGCGCTCGACATAAACCCCAACTCCAAAGACGCCCTCCCGCCGAGCCGGTTCACTGCGCAGGGCACCGCAAGGGGCGCCCTGCCTCCGAGGATCGAGGCCGAATTGGAGGGCACGCTTGCTCTCGCAGTGCCCGCGGGTTCTGTGGCGGTAACGGGACACGCAAGCGCCCAGGGCGACCGTGCGAGCGCCGATTTCCGTCTCACCGGCCTCGGCGGTAGTGCCGAGGGTTCGGCAGAAACGATAGGCGCACGCGCCGTCTCGTTGGAGGTGACAGGTCGCGGCATCAACCTCGCTCGCCTCGCTCCGGACGTCCGTGGCCAGGGCGCGTTTCACCTGAAGGCTTCCGGACCGTTCGACAGGTTGTCGGGTACGGGAAGCGCGCAGATTGATTCCCTGGAATACCGGGAAGCGATCCTCGGGGCCCTTCAGGCCGACCTCGCGGCCACGCGGGGCGCCGCCACCATTCACGCCGAGTTGCCCCTTATCAGGGCCCGTCTCGACGCACGATTGATCCCGGGTAAGGAAACCGCTGTGCGCGGAACCGTGACCCTGACCGATACGCCTCTGAGCGCAGCCGCGCCCCTGATGGCGATGGCCGAAGGCCGCCCTCTCGATGGGACTCTGACCGGCACGGCCACGTTC
Organism: uncultured Acidobacteriota bacterium; assembly: GCA_964520805.1. Lineage (GTDB taxonomy): Bacteria > Acidobacteriota > Vicinamibacteria > Fen-336 > JAGNNV01 > JAGNNV01. The sequence continues at coordinate 12,213 of CAZFQH010000031.1, forward strand.
GACGCCCCGCTGTCGAACCCCGCGGCAGGATCGGTTCAGGGTCGCATCGATGTTCTGAAGGCGGCAAGCGGAGACCTCGCGGCCCAAAGCACCGCCCCATTCACCATCGGATTCGCGAACGGAAGGCTCAAGCTCGAAGGTCTGCATCTGACTGGAAACGGACTGTCCGCGGGAGTCGATGCCAGCGCGGGGATGGGGAAGGACGATCCGGTGGCAATGCGGCTGATCCTGGACGCCGATCTCAAAAGCCTCCCCGCTCCGGCCGAATGGGCGCTTCTCGGACAGGGCAGGGCCGAGGTGACGATCGATGGCACACGCTCCGCGCCGCGCGTCCATGGTTTCGTCTCGGTGGACAAGGCCTCGATCGAGTCGCCCACCACGCCGCCCGTGGGGATTGCCGCCGGCCGGGTGGAACTGGAGGGCGACGCCGTCCGCATTCCCGGCTTGACCGCGACCGTGGCTGGAGGATCGATCACGGCGAAAGGCCGCATTCCGGTCGCCGCGTTCTGGCCCGAAGCCCGCCGCCGGACCACGGGCATCACTCCCGAAGAAGAGGCGCAAATCGTGATCGAGTGGTCGGGCATCGAAGCCGCGGACCTCTTGCGTCGTCTCTCCCCGGAGACCGGAACCACCGTCGAATCAGCGCTGGCCGGCCGCGCCGAAGTCCAGGGAGGCCTGGCCTCGCTTGCCGAGTTACGCGGGACACTTGCGGTACCTGTGACTACGGTTCGCATCGATGATCTGGCCTTCGAGTTTGGACCTTCGGAAGCGCGCCTCGAGTCCGGCCTGGTTAGTGTCGACAACCTGGAGGTGCGGGCGGGCGGCGGCGCCTTGCGCCTGTCGGGTTCCGTCGATCTGGAGAGCCGTTCCATCGACGCCTTGGGCAAGGGCACGCTGGACTTGCGCGCCCTCTCCCCTTTTCTAGCGGAGGCCGCACTCGCGGGGAAGTCCGAACTGGACCTGCGAGTGCGCGGGACTCTGGACGCTCCGCGGCCCGAGGGGACGTTGCACGTCACCGACGGCAGCCTGCGCCTGCGAGCACTTCCTCAGGCCATCACCGCCATTACCGGCGAGGTCGTGCTCGACGGCTCCAGCCTGCAACTACGGAACACCTCGGCGGCCCTCGGCGGCGGTGCCCTGAAAGCCTCGGGGTCGGCCCGGCTCGAAGGAGCCGGCCTCAAAGACGCCAACTTCACGTTCTCAGGGCGAGACATCGCGATGCGCTATCCCGAAGGCCTGCGGAGCCGCCTGGAAACCGACCTCACCCTTTCCGGTCGCACGGGCGCTTTCCTCCTCAGCGGCGACGTCCGCGCGCTCCGCGGTCTCTACGACCTCGACACCGCGCTCGAAGAAAGTCTCAAAGCACCGCCTCCGGAAGCATTGGACTCGCCGCTCCTTCGTTCCATCGCGCTGGATTTGCGGGTCGTCACCCTAAGCCCGGTACTGGTCCGCAACAACCTCGCCCAACTGCAGGCCACCGGCCGCCTGACCGTGCGGGGAGATCTGCAGACGCCTTCGCCCATCGGCACTCTGGACATCGGAAGCGGCGGCAAGATCTATCTGCAGGGCCGGGAGTTCGTGATCGGAAGCGGCCGCCTGGTCTATTCGGGGACGTGGGACCCGGAGCTGACCATGGACGCAGCCGCGCGTATTTCGGACCTCGACCGCGCCACCGGCAACGCTCGCGCGGAGGTGGACGTCACGGTGGGACTGGAAGGCCGGCTGAGCGCCCCCCGATTTACCCTGCGCTCGGATCCTGCCTACTCGCGACTGGAGATTGTGAACCTGATCGCGGCCGGCGACTCTCAGAACCCCAGCACCCGCCTGGCTCTGAGCGGCTCGGCGGCCACCGTGCTCGCGGGACGCCTGAGCCGCACCGTTGGCAGTCTCGGACTGGACCAGGTCAGCATCCAGCCCGAGCTGGTCACTCGCGAGGGCGAGGTGGAGACGGGCGCCCGCTTCACCTTCGGGAAGCGCCTGTCCCCAAGGGTCAACCTCATCTACTCGCTCAGTCTGCAGGACCCTGAAGGGCGATTCATCCAGCTCGAGGTCACTCCCTGGCGCGATGTGTCGTTGAGTGTGCGCCGCACCGATCAGGGGAGCTTCACCTACGGTGCGGGCCAGCGTTTCTACTTTGGAGGCACGCGGTCGCGGGCGCAGGCCGCCGAGCAGAGGGTGGAGGTCACACAGGTTCAGCTCCAGGGGGACCTTCCCAAGGACCAACCGTGGCGCTCGGCGTTGCGCACCAAGGTCGGGGATCACAAGACGGTGTGGGATCTTCAGGATGACGCCGACCGGCTGCGCGGTCGCCTGGAGGAACAAGGGTACCTGGAGGCGGAGGTGAGCGCGCGCTTCGAGGGTCAGACCGCGGTGTTCCACGTCAGCAGCGGCAGCCGATATCAATGGCGGGTGGACGGGATGGACACTCCCCCCGACCTCACCCGCACCATCCGGTCATCCCTCTTCGCGGAGGAAGCACTCGACCTCGGGCGCTCCCGTCTCCTCACCGAGTTGCGCAGCCGCGGACACCTGCGCGCGGGTGTCCAGGCGCGCACCGAGGCGGGCGACCCTCGCATTCTCGCTTTCACGGTCCAACCAGGGCCACTTCTGCAGGCGGACGTAACCTTTGAGGGTGCGGTGGCGCTCAGCTCCTCAAAGCTGCTCGATGCCGCAGGTGGCGCCGGCCGTCTGCTCGTGGACCCCAAGGCGGCGATCCGATCCATCCTGGCCCTCTACCGTGACGCGTTCTATCTCGACACCGAGGTTGACGCCCCTCGGGTGGAGGGCGACACGCACCTTTCCATCGTGGTTCCGGTCCGCGAGGGGCCGCGCGCGCGCGTCGCGGCGGTCCGGTTCGAGGGCGCCAACATCGAGGCGGCCGACCTGGCGCGGGTGGCTTCAATGGAAACCGGGGTCTCGTACGATCCGGACCGGGTCACCGCCGCCGTGGATGCGCTACGTGCCCACTATTTCGGTCTGGGTCACTCGAGCGCGCGCATCAATGCTCGGCTCGAAACGCGGAACGCGGATCTCGAACTGACCTTCGAGGTGGCGGAGGGGCCGCGGGTCACCGTGGCCGCCGTCCAGATCCGCGGCCTGCAGCATGCGCACGAAAGCCTGGTACGCAAGCAGATCAAGCTTGCGCCGGGCGATCCCCTGGATCCGCGCAAAGTGGCGGAACTGGAAAGACGACTGCTCGACCTCGGCCCCTTCACGCGTGCCTCGGCTACCGTGTCCGAGGAGAATCCGGCCACCATCACGGTGACCCTCGAGGAGGGGGACCGCGTTCGCACCGGCTACCTGCTGACCTACAACGACGATAGGGGCAGCCGGGTCGAACTCGACGGCGAAGTGCGCAATCTCCTGGGCGCCGGCGTCTCAATAGGGGGACGGCTGAGTGCTGGCCCCGACATCCGGGATGCCCGGGTCTCCTTGAGTGTGCCCGCCCTTCTCCTGCCCACGGGGCGGATCACGACGTCGCTGTTCCGGCTGCAGGAAGACCTTCCCCTGGTGGCGGGCGGAGACACCACCAACGGCTTCCAGCGGACTCAAAAGGGAGGGCAGATCCAGGGCGCGCGTCTGATCGGGCGTCAGTGGAACCTGCTCTACGGATACCGGCTCAAGAACGTTTCGGTGGCTTCCGATTTCCTGACCTCGTCGCACCGCGTGGCCGGGATCGACGTTTCCCTCCTGCGCGACACTCGCGACAATCCGATTGACGCCCGCCGCGGCCGTTTCCTCAGTCTCAGCGTCGAGATCTCACCCCGCGCGCTCGGCTCGGACTTCAATTTCGTCAAGGGCTTCGCCCAGGCCTTCCTGACCTATCCGGTTACCGATTCGCTGACCTGGGCCCAGGGGTACCGGGTGGGACTGGCTCACACCTTTGACGGCGAGCCTCTGGTGTCGGATGAGGGCTTCGAGGCGGGCGGAGCTAACAGCATCCGCGGCTTCGGCTCGGGCGAAGTCGGGCGCGAGGAGTATTTCTTCGGCCGGCAGGCGGTCATTGTCCTCAATCAGGAGTTGCGATACCACCATCCGTCCGGCTTCGGAGGTGTCGCCTTCTACGACGCGGGAAACACCTTCACCACGGCGAGCGAGATGTCTCTCCGCCTCCGCCACGTGCTGGGCGCCGGACTGCGCTGGGACTCCCCGGTTGGGCTTCTGCGCGTGGACTTCGGCGTGCCCATGTTCCCCCGGACCGGCGAGTCGCGTTACAAGCTCTTCTTCAGCTTCGGTCAGGCGTTCTAGCAAGACGCCCCGTCGCGAGTGCGCCGACCTCAGCGCAGCGACGCGAGGACGGCTTGCACCACCGGTGCCTCGGGCGCCTTGGGTGCGAGCTTGATGAACGCCTGATAGTCCGCCACCATGCGCGCGGCCTGGTTCTTCTTGTCATACGCCTGCCCGCGCCAGAAGTATGCGTAGGCCAGATCGTCCTTTTTCCCCAGTGCGGCCGAAAGCTTATCGATGGCTTCGTCGTACTTCTTCTGACCTACCAGGGACTCCCCGAGCGCGGCCACCGCGACCGCGTGCGTGGGGCTTTCCTTCAAGGCGGCCAGTGCCGGCGGCTCGGCCTCGGCATACTTCTTCAGCTTGGCGAGGCTTCCCGCAAGGTACGCCTGGGCCTCCGTCCCCACAGCTTCGCGCAACCGGGCTTCGGCCGCCGCGTACTTGCCCTCATGGAACAAGGCGATGCCGCCCTCGACATCGTCCACCCACGCGAAGGCTCCGGCCGCCGGAGCGACCAGCAGGCCCGCGAGCAGGGCACGGAAAACTATCTTGTCGAGCATGCTGAGCAGGCTAGCCCCGG
>CAZFQH010000032.1:0-16993 GCA_964520805.1 uncultured Acidobacteriota bacterium
CCGAAGAGCCCGAATATCGGGAATATTCGGGCTGCTGAGCGAAGAAGTCCAGGCGTGATGCAGTGTTCGGCGAATGCCGGCTGAGTTTCGCCACGGGCTACTAGGGTGGCGAGTGGCCGATTCAGCATGGCGAAGCGTACGCCTCCTCAGACCGGAATGGAATCGCTAGCCGCCCACTATGATGAGCGGCGGTGGACTTCACTCCTTCGGGTCGCGCCCGCGACTACACAGCCCGTGTGCGGCGCTTCATCACCGAAAACATCCTGCCGGTCGAGGCGGAATACTTCAGGGACCTTCTGGCCCGGAACCACGGCGGTGACTGGACGAAGTGGCAAGTCTCCCCGCTGATTGAGGATTTGAAAAACCGCGCGCGGGCGGAGGGACTTTGGAATCTGTTTCTGCCCGACGCGAAACCAGGGGCGGGCCTGACCACGCTCGAATACGCACCGGTGGCCGAGGAAACCGGACGCAGTCTGCTCGCTCCCGAGGTCTTCAACTGCAACGCACCCGACACCGGCAATATGGAGGTGTTGTGGCACTGCGGCACTGACGCTCAGAAAGAAGCGTGGTTGACACCTCTCCTTGCCGGCCGGATCCGCTCGGTGTTCTGCATGACCGAGCCAGACGTGGCCTCGAGTGATGCCACGAACATGCAGGCCACCATCGTCGAGGAGGGCGACGCGCTGGTCCTGAATGGCAGGAAGTGGTGGGCCACCGGCCTCGGCCATCCCGACTGCCGGATCGCGATCTTCATGGGCGTTTCGAACCCCGAAGCGGATCGCCATCATCGACACAGCATGGTGCTGGTCCCGCTCGACACCCCGGGCCTCTCCGTCAAACGCATGCTGACGGCGTTCGGCGAATACGACGAGCCGTACGGACACGGCGAGGTCTGGTTTGAAAACGCGCGCGTCCCGAAGTCGAACCTTCTGCTGGGTGCGGGACGAGGCTTCGAGATCGCGCAGATGCGCCTGGGACCGGGGCGCATTCACCATTGCATGCGGGCGATCGGCGCTTCGGAACGCGCGCTTGAGCTGATGATCCGGCGCGGCATATCCCGTACCGCCTTCGGAAAACCGCTCATCAACCTGGGCGGCAACCGCGACCTCGTCGCCGACCTTCGCATCGCCATCGATCAGGCACGTTTGCTGACCCTCCATGCGGCCTGGAAGATCGACGACGCAGGCGCTCTTGGGGCGATGACTGAAATCTCGGCGATCAAGGTGGTAGCGCCGAATGTCCTCCAGCGCGTGGTCGACGAGGCCATCCAGATGCACGGCGGGGCCGGGGTGTCGCATGACTTCCCCCTCACCGCACTCTTCGCCATGGCCCGGTCGCTCCGCATCGCGGACGGGCCGGACGCCGTTCACCGCGGCCTGATCGCCCGCCTGGAACTTGGCAAGTACAAGACCCTGATCGACGCGCAGCGCGGAAGTCCGGGCGGGACGTAGTCACCTAGTTGAGCCGGAAGTTCACCGTTACCGTCATGATCACGGGGACAGGCGTGCCGTCGACCAGCGTCGGTGTGTATCGCCATCCGGAAGCCGCTTCGAGCGCCGAAAGGTCCAGAAGTGGATTCACCCCGCGCAGGACGCGGAGGGAGCTCACGCAGCCCGTTGGAGTGATGACGGCCTCCACAATCACGATCCCCTGAATCCGGCCCTCCTTTGCAGATTGCGGATAGAACGGGGCGACATTCCGCGTCTTCCTGGGCGGTTTGAGGGTGCCGGATACTCGATGGACCTTAAGCCTATCGGCGGCGCCCGGCTCGGTCCCCGGAATCGGCGAAGAGGGCGGCCTTGAAAAGGACTCGATCACACATCCCAGGTACTCGGGCCTCTGGGGGAGGACGCCGAGGATATGAGCATCTCCATCAGTCACAAGGGCCGTGGTCCCCAGAATGAGAGCGGCCTCGGCACATCCTGAGGCCGACTCCCCCGACTGCAGCGGGGAGACCTGTATCGGCCGTCCGCCAGGACCGTAGTGCGCCTGGACGCCACCGAAAAGGCGCTCGCGGCCTCGGCAGCCCGCGCTCTCAATAACGCTGCGTGCGAACTCGAGAGGGTGGCCGCCCAGTGTCTTCAAAACCGCCGGCGATGGTGCCGATGGATCCGCAATTGCGGGTGCGCGCGTTTCGAACTTCTCCGCGGCCACGCTTTCGACCCGTTCCTCCTCCACTTTCGCCGCGATCAGAAGACTCTTTCGCTCGGCCGGGTTCAGCCCTCTCACAATTCGCGGTGCGCGGAAGAACCGGCTTCGAACCTGATTCGCTTCCTCCTCATCCGACCGCATGGCGGCGACCAAGACCTCCAGCCCCTCGCTACGTTCGATGCCTGCTGCCGCCTCGAAAAGATGACGGGCGATCCTCTCGCGGAGGGACTCCGGATCCGGGCGAGGCGGGATGGATCCCAGGCCGTCCAGCGATCCTTCCTCGGCAAGTCGGAAATAGGCCGCGGCGCGGATCCTGGTTTGCCCGGCCGTCGCCCCAGCGATAGCCACGGAGACGGGGAGTCGGAGGGAGCGCTCGGAGAGCAACGCCGCCGCCAAGCGCTCCAGACCATCGCGAATCGCGAAGCTCGCGAACATCGCACCCGCCGCGTTATGCAATCCGTCGCGCAGTCCACTCGTAACGGAAGCGGGATGAGCCTCGAACCCGTCCTTGAGCCCGGGCCACGAGGAAGCGAGTCGCGACCCTCGCCCTGCCACGAGGCCTTGACTGGCCGCTTCGGCAAGAGCGGGTCGAGAGACGATGTCGAGGAGGGCGACATCGGAGTCACTAGTGCCGTCGAGACTCGCGAGGGCCCAGGTCGCCTCCCGCGTCGCCTCTGAATCGTCCTCGGTGGAAAGCGCCTTTCTGAGCTCGGGGAGCAACTCCTGAAGCCTCATCACATGGGTGACCCGAGCCGACGCTGCGCGAATGGCGGGGTTTTTGTCGACGAGACCCAGGCGAATCAGATCCAGTCCCTCGGCGGATTTCGAACGGATCGCGAGCTTCGCCAGGGCCGCGATTCCCGCTCGTGCCTGTGCGTCGATCGGCTCCGCGCTCGCCTGCGAGGCAAGCCCGGGGTCTGAGACCGCCAACAGGCCGACCGCCCCATCCGATGTACCCGTGAAGTTCGTGACATTCGCCCCCCCTGTGATGAACCGGTAGTCTAAGACCGGGTGCCGCGAGTCTCGCCCTGGTATCAAGGTGGGTACACTCCAGAGATGTCGCGCTCTACGAAGACAGCAAGGGTCGAGGAACTGAACGTCGGACGCGTCGATGCGTGGCTGAAGCTGCGGTTTCCTGAGATTGAGGGCGAGCCCGAAGTCACCCAGTATTCCGGGGGCGCTTCGAACTGGACGTATCGGCTGAACTACCGGGGCCAGGATCTGGTCCTCCGGCGCCCGCCCGCGGGTACCAAGGCGAAGTCGGCTCACGACATGGGCCGCGAGTATCGAATTCAGAAGGCGTTGCGGCCTTTGTTTCCGCGAGTGCCGGAGATGCTCGCTTTCTGTGATGACGCCTCCGTCATCGGCTGCGAGTTTTACGTCATGCGGCGGCTTGATGGAGTGATCCTGCGGAGGAATCCACCCCGCGATGTCACCCTCACGCCCGAGCGCACGCGGCAGCTCTGCCTGAACGTCATCGACACGCTGATCGCCCTTCACCGTGTGGACATCGCGAACCCGGACCTCGAAGCGATCGGCAAGGGCTCGGGGTACGCGCGCCGCCAGATTGAAGGGTGGTGCGATCGCTATCGCAAAGCGCGCACCTGGAATGTGGGCGGTTTCGAACGGGTGATGCGCTGGCTGGAGGCTCACATCCCGGAAGACACGGCCGCCTGCGTCATCCACAACGACTTCCGCTTCGACAACGTTGTTCTGGACGCGAGCGACCCGACGCGCGTCGTCGGCGTTCTCGACTGGGAGATGGCGACGATCGGCGACCCCTTCATGGACCTCGGTAATGCGCTTGCCTATTGGGTGCAGGCGGACGACGATTTCTTCATCCGCACCTTGCGGCGTCAGCCCACTCATCTCCCAGGGATGATGACCCGGCGCGAAGTGGTCGACTACTACTGCGCACAGACCGGTCGCCGCGCGCGTTCGTGGACTTTCTACGAGGTCTACGGTCTGTTCCGGCTCGCCGTGATCGCCCAGCAGATTTACTACCGCTACCAACGCGGCGAGACGAGCAACAAGACGTTCCGAAATTTCTGGCTGTTCGTGAACTATCTCGGGTGGCGATGTGGCCGGCTGATCCGGGCCAGCGGGGGCGCAGGTGAAAGGCGGCCACCGTTATAGGGCAACCCTACGACTCGAATGTAGGGGGAGGGCCTCGTGCCTGCCCTTCCGTGACCGCCGGCCGCCGCCCATCAACGCCGCGCGGAGGGATTGGCACCGCAGGGGATCGACACCCGTAGAGGTGGCCCGCGTAGCCCTTTCGGTCGAGAGGCCGCGTGATCAGCGCGAAGGCGGTTCCTTGAACGGGTTGACCACGCGGATCGATCCGTAAACGCCTCCGCCCGCGTCCAGCCCCGCCCCTCGCCCACGCTCTGGTCGGCGCGTGACCCCTTCCGCCGGCCGGCGCTCAGGCCAAGGCGGTACCGCCGATTGCGCGCCGCCTGACGACGGGTGGCCGCGTCGAGAAGGGCCTGACGGTCATCAATGGAGAGACCGTGCGTGGGAGAAAGACCAGGCTCCCGAGCGACCAGCACCCGAATCGAATCCCCCGCGGGCTCGAAGAGGAGATCCCCCCCGGGAGCCACACCGTAGCGGTCGGCAATCGCCTTGGGAAGCGTCACCTGAAGCTTGCTGGTCACCTTCGACATGGTCCTTACTTTAGCAAGGAGCTGTCCTTGTCCACGCCGAGGGGCCGTTCCCAGGGGTTCTGATAGCCTCACAACCATCGTGAAAGGTGGCCACGCGGGCCGCTCCACAGCTGCCCGGGAGGGCCACAATGACCTGGAAATCATCGCTCGTCTCGCTCCAAACTGCCTTCGCGCTCGCGCTCCTTCCCTCTGCTTCGATCGCAGACAACTGGCCGCAATGGCGCGGTCCCTCTGCAAACGGCATCAGTACCGAAACAAACCTGCCGGGGCAATGGTCCCTAACCGAGAACATCACCTGGAAGCTGGCCCTTCCCTCGCTGTCCGGTTCAACTCCCATCATCTGGGGCGAGCACATCTTCCTGAATGTCGCGGACAGCGGCAGCCTTTACCTGTGGGCGGTCGATCGCAACAAAGGGACGGTGCTCTGGAAGCAGCACCTTGCGGACGGTGACAACAAACAGCGCAAGCACAACATGTCGACGCCTTCCCCGGTCACGGACGGCAAGAACGTGTGGGTGATGACCGGGACCGGACTTCTCAAGGCCTTCGACTTCAAAGGCAAGGAACTCTGGGCGCGCGACCTGCCGAAGGACTACGGAACATTCGGACTCAACTTCGGCTACGGCTCTTCGCCGATGCTGCATGACGATTCCCTGTATGTGCAGGTCCTGCACGGCATGAAGACGGACGAGCCGTCGTATGTCCTCCGCATCAACAAGAAGGACGGAAGGACGAAGTGGCGGGTGGAGCGGCCGACGAAGGCGGAGAGGGAGTCCCCCGATTCCTACTCAACCCCCGCCCTTCTGCGCCATGGCAAAAACTTCGAATTGGTCGTGACCGGCGGCGATGCGGTGACGGGGCATGATCTTGCAAGCGGCAAAGAACTCTGGCGCGCCGATGGCCTCAACCCACAGAATCAGGGGAACTACCGCATCGTGGCCTCGCCGGTGGTGCACAACGACATCATTATCGCGCCCACTCGTGTCCGCCCCATGCTGGTGCTGAAGCCGGGCGGCAGGGGCGACGTCTTGTCCTCACACGTTCTGTGGTCTTTCAACGACGGGCCCGACGTACCGACGCCCGTAACCGACGGGACCTACACCTACGTAGTGAACGATCGCGGCATCGTGTGGTGCCTGGAGGCGAAAACCGGCAAGGAGGTCTACGGCCAGCAGCGACTGCGGCCGGGCACTTACAGCGGTTCGTTCGTACTCGGGGACGGCAAGCTGTACGTCACCAACGAAGACGGCCTCACCAGCGTCGTCAAGGCCGGGCCGAAGTTCGAGATCCTGGCCGAGAACGCGCTGGAGGACTACAGCCTGAGCTCACCAGCAATCTCGGACGGACAGATCTTCCTCCGCACCACCGGCGCCCTGTGGGCCATTGGAAAGCGATCGGCGCGCTGAAGCCTGACGCTTCGGTCTGCCCCGGCCGACGAGGGAATTACTTCGTAGCAATGGCGAACAGACGGTTCTGGGTGTTGAGGAAGATCGTGCCGTTCGCCGGGGTGATGGTGCCGTAGACCGCACTGCCCATATTGATCTCGGCCAGCACCTTCTTCTCCCGGCCCTGGGCGAGGATGGCGACATCGCCATCCTCGTCGGCGATGTAGATCTTTCCATCGACCACGAAAGGCGAACCCCAGACCGCGGCGAAGAGATCATGCATCCAGATCTCCTTGCCGGTGTCGGCCTCGAGGCAGCGGAGGAAGCCGCTGAAGTCCGAGATGTAAACCAGGCCGTCCACCACCGCAGCCGTAGAGATGGTGCGGCGGATGCTGGCTTGATGCCACACGCGGCCGGTTAGAGTGATGTCGCCGCGTTTGGTTGCGTCGATCGCGTAGAAGTGACCGACGCCCTCGCCGTACTCGGGATCCTGACCGTTGCCGATGTATACCCGGTCTCCCGCGATCACCGGCGTCGCCACCAGTTCATTGCGGGTCTTGGGCCAGATCGAGTCTTTGGGATTGGTGTCGAATTCCCACAGTTTCCTGCCAGTCGCGGCTTCGTAACCGCGGACCCATCCGTCGCCCTGCGCGGAAACAAGTTGCGACACTCCACCGATCACCCCCGCTGCGGGCGGTGACCACTGCCCGTGAAGAATCCGGTCGCCCGCCGAGTTGTCGCTCCAGACCAGTTTCCCCGTGGCCTTGTTCAAGGCGATCACCGAGGGCGCCTTGGGTGAGGGCACCTTCACGTGGCTTTCATCGTGGCCGTTCGACGTGCCGACATACACCAGGTCGCCCATGGCCAAAGGCGAAGAGTTGGCGAGGTTGTGGGGGAAAACTCCCAGCTCCGCGATCATGTCGAACGACCAGATCACGTCGGCGTCTTGAAGTCCCGTTAGTTTTTCGCCCACGATCGGGCCATCGTTCTCCTGGTCGTGAAAGCCCTCGGCATCCACGCAGAACACCACGCCACGGTTGCTCACGTAGTAGACGCGGTTGCCTTCAGCCAGAGGCGAAGAGGCGATGCCCTGCTCCGGCCAGTCGTTGGCCTGGCCAGACTCGAGTTTAGGATGAGTGTGCTGCCACAGAAACTGGCCGGTGGTCTCCTTGAATGCCATGACGACACCGCGGTCGCCCCCTTGCTTCGGGTCGCGAGGGTGGTCGTTGTTAGTGCCGACGAAGACGCGCCCGGACGACACCACTGGATTGCCATAGCTGTGGGTTCCAAGCTCGGCCGACCAGCGAATGTTCTTCCCGGTTTCGGTGTCCCACTCGGAGGGAAGACCCTTCACCTTCGAAACCATGTTGCGTGCGGGCGTGCCCCCCCACATCGGCCAGTCGGCCACGGCCGAATCGGCGGCATTCACGGGCGGGTCGAAGCGCACAAGTCCTGCGATGGCAAGGGTGGCAAGGGCTCGGATCAGGGTTGAGGGTCGCATTCGCCGTTGAGAATAGGCGAAAGTCTCGTTCCCGCAGGACCCACACGATCACTGGCCGCGTTCGCGCCGAGCAACCAGAGAAAGAACGGCTCCGCGAGCGCCGGCCGCAGGGCGTACACCGAGCCCATCCCGCCCCGTCCGAGAAGCCGCTCGATCTGAAACGAGTCTTTGAGCACCGCTTGAAGTCGGTCCCGAAGCGTGTCCTTCGCTCCCGTGGTATCCACCCGGACCGCCCCGCCGCAGCCGGAACAAAACCGTGCTCCGCCGGGCACGGCCGTCAGGCAGGCAGGACAGTTCAATGAGGCGGCAAATCCCTTTTGTTGGCTCTCAGTGTAAGAGTGGTCCGTGCCGCGGTCAAGGCCACCGCCCGAGGTCTTAAGAAATTTCCAAAGAAATCTGTTGACATCGGTGTGTCGCGTGTACTAGTGTATCAATACAGTGAGCCAACAATGACACCTCCCCGAACCGAACCCTGGACGAGCCGGATCCCGGTTCAGCCCGCAGACCCCCGCCCCATCTGGAGCCAGATCGAGGAAGGCCTGAGGCGCCTGCTGGCCTCAAGCGCGCTGGTTCCAGGGGATGCGGTCCCCTCGGTGCGCGATCTCGCCACCGACCTTCGCATCAACCCGGCCACGGTGTCCAAGGCCTATCAGAGACTCGTGGGCGCAGGCCTCCTCGAGGTGCGACGTGGGGACGGGACCTATGTTTCGGCCGCTCCCCCGCTGGTCCGCAAATCCGAGCAAGCCCGCGTGATCCGTCAGGCGGCCATGAACTTCGCCTCCCACGCCATCACTCACGGCGCCGAACTCGCAACGGCCCAGGGCGCCTTGGAGCTGGCGTGGAACGAATTGAGCAACAACGAGGAAGGAGCAGGGCGATGACGAGCCAATCCGTGGTACGGGTCGAGAACGCGTCGGTCAGATACAACAAGGATCTGGTGGTCGATTCGGTGTCGTTCGAGGTGGCGGGCGGTTCGGTGTTCGCGCTCCTCGGTCGCAACGGGGCTGGAAAGTCGTCCCTCATCCGGTGCCTGCTGGGGCTGCAAAGGCCCACCACCGGCCGGGTGCTGGTGTTTGGCGAGGATGTATGGAAGCATCGCGCCCGCCTGATGGCGAGGTCCGCGTATGTGCCGGAGGCGTGCGACGCCCCCGGACAGCTTCGGGTGCGTGACATCGTGGCCTTCCACAGGTCTATGTACGCGACCTGGAATGAAGGCGCGGTGCGCGAACGCCTGAACCGGTTCGGGGTGTCTGAATCCGCCGCAGTGTCCGCGCTCTCAAAGGGGCAACGCGCGCTCTTCACCCTGGCCCTCGCTCTGGGCAACCGCCCCGAACTGTTGGTCCTAGATGATCCCACTCTCGGTCTCGACGTGGTGGCTCGAAACGACTTCTTCTCCGACTTCATCGGCGAACTGGCGGATCGGGGAACCACGGTCATCCTGACCACCCATGACCTCGCCGGAGTCGAGGGGATCGCCGATCGCGTCGGCATTCTTCAGGGGGCGCACCTCGCTCTCGATGGAGACGTCGAGCAATTGAAGATGGAACGTGGGCAGTCCCTCGAGCAGATCTTCACGGAAGTCACCAAGGGTTCGGGGAGGAAGTCATGAACAAGATCCTGGCCGTAGCACTACTGGATATCCGACGGCTTGGTTTCGGTGTCCTGTCCGGGGCCCTCATTGCCGGGCTTGTCCCTGCTCTCTCCAGAGGGGTGGGTGGAAACGTCCCGGCCGACTTCATCGTCATGATGGCCCTGGGCGTGGTGGGGCTCGCGGTCGGAGGGAACTTCGGAACGGACTTCACGGACGGACGCGCCTCGTTCTTCTTTGCGAGGCCGCTTCAAACGCCCGCGCTGATCCTGGGCCGGTGCCTGGCCCTGGTCGTTCTCGCCACGGCCGCGTTCGTCGCGGTGATGTCCTCCCACTGGCTTTCGACCAGCGACCGAACCCATTGGGATTTCTTCATCCTGACCTGGTGGCACCTCGCTGCCCTTGGGACGGGCTTTTCGTTGTCCCTCGCCGGTTCGCTGAACGTGGCCTCTCGAGTTCGCGGGGACCGTTCCCCGAACCGCCTGCGTGACGCGATTCTGATCCCGGTTCGACTGACCCTGTACCTGTCCGCTTTCATCCTGGTCTTCGGCCTGTTTGCCGACATCCTGGTGCGCGCCTACCAGAGCCCCACGCCCATGAAGCTCTTCGCCGGCTCGTGGGTGGTCGGGCTCTTCATCGCAAGCGTGGTGGCGATCGTGGCCGGCCGAGCCGACCGCATCCGGATCTCCCGTTTCCAGAGTCTGGTCGTGTATACCCAACTGGGCCTCACCTCCGCGTTCCTGGTCGGGGCCTGGACCTATATCCTGCATCCTGGCCCTGCGGCCATCCAGAGGGTCCTTTTCGTTCAGGGTTCGCCGGATGGCAGCTCCGCCTTCGTGCAGACCACGGTTGACCGTGGCGACCCGGGGACCTTGAACCCCGTCTTCGTGCTGGATCTGGCCTCGGGGCAGGCGCGCCGGCTGAATTCGGATCCGTGGGGTGGGCCGTGGCTGTCTTCCGATGGCCGTACGCTGGTATGGAGCGAAGCCACTCCCTTCTTTTTCCGCCCCATCTGGCGGCTGCTTGGCGGTGCGACGACTTTACGGGTTCGAGATGGGTCGGGGGACGTTCAGCCCCTGTCCATGCCCTCCGGAGTGAACGACGGTTTTAAGCCCAGCGCCATTTTTGGCGGTATGGTCGACAGCGTTCAGCCCTCGCCGCAAGGAGACGTTTTCGCTGTTCAGTGGGAACGGCGCCTGGCTTTCGTTTCGCGCTCACGCGGTGAGGGGCCCGAGGTCAAGCTCGGGCCGGGCAAGGCGAGGTTGCGCGGAAGCGCCTTCATCGCTTCCGGGGACCTGCGGGTCGCATTGGTCAGAGAAGGCGCCTCACCCTCCTTGGTCGAGTTCTTTGACATCGACCCGAACTCCGGGACGTTGAAGCCCATCGACTCCGTGGAGGCCGGGGAACGGCGCAACCTGACCCGCGTACAGTTCAACTCCAATGCCACTCTCGCGCTGCTGACTTCCTCGGGCGCGAACATGGCCCGCGCCTCCGTGACTCTGGTAAGTCTCGACACGGCTGCCGGTTTCCCGCGGGCCACAACTCTCCTGACCGACGCCGCCAGCCCCCGAGCCATCTTCCTCGCCGATGGGCGGATAGCCGCAGTCTCCGGGGTCCGGGACCAAAGCGTCTTGAAAGTGTTCTCCCCCACGGGCCAGCCGGTTCGGGACACAGCGCTGGGCGAGGGCGTGTCCTCCCTCGATGGCGAGATGTTCCCCGGACTTGTCGCGATTGATCACTCCGGGTCCGGCATCCGTCGGGAACTCGTTCTGCTCGACTGCACGACCGGATCAGCGGTTCGCAGAGTTCCTGAAATGCGCTCCCCTTTGGGTATCGCCGCGATTCTCGGGCCAGGGCAGATACCCCCGCCGGGCACGGCAGGCGCGCGCCTGCTCCAGTCCGATGGGAAGCTTTTCGAACTTCCGTCCGTGACCGCCGAGCCGCGATTGTTGCTGCCCCTGCCGAAGACGGAATGACTCCCTGGCTCCCCGCGACATCGATGCCCGGTCCGGGTGAGATATCGGCCGCCTGAAGGAACGCTCACCGGGACGTGCTGGCCGGCCTGATGGCGGCGCCAGCCGCGTCCCGGGCGCAGGGTCAGGGTCCGCGCGTCGTGGGTCTCGTCAAGACGCGCTCGACCCGGGCGCTCCTGGCCTTTCTGGACCACAGCGGATTCACGAGCTCGGCGTAGCGCGAGGCGGGCAGCGGCCAGGCGAACAGGTTCAGAAGCTCGGTCAGGGGGGCGGCGTTCATGGGGTCTCTCTCTTTCCGTCGTGCGGCCGGGAGCGGCTCGAGCAGGCGGCACTGGCCTTCCTCACCTACGTCAAGGAGAGACCCGACGGCTTCGCGGTGCTTCTGCGCGACGGGCCTTTAGAGAAGCACGCGGGCCAGATGCCGGCCCTGCTCCACGACCTCGCGGACAGGGTCGGCGGGATCTTCATGGACCAGTTCAAGAAGGCCGGCTACGACGCCAGGGCCGCACCGATCTACGCCCACGCGCTCGTCGGCATGGTCGCGTTCGTGGGGCAATGGTGGACCGACGCCAAGAAGAAGAAGCCGGCCGAGATGGTCGCGAGCCACATCGCGGCACTCGCCTGGATGGGCTTACGGCACCTGCCGAAGCATCCGACGAAGGTCCAGAGAAAGGCGAGCTCTTGAGGAGCGGGAATGTTACGTCGGCGCCGCAGGATCCATTCCTCGTCCCCTCACACCCTTCGCGTTGCTCGTTTTCCTCCTTCTGCCGTACGCCCACGCTCACGCGGCCCCGGAGGTGCTCCGCGCGGTCACGCGGATTGACTGGTAAACCGCGCTTGTCTGACTACGCTCACGGTCAGCGTGGCTTCAGTGCCCAGAGCTCATGGCCCTGGCTCTCGGTCTCGGCGCCGAGGAGCAGAAGGTCACCCATAGCGAAAACACTCGAGATCTTTTTTCCCTCAAATGTGCCGACCTGTCTCGTTCCGTCACGCGTCCCATCGGTTCGCCAAATCTGCCAGTTGCTCGCTTTTGCCCCTGGGAGTGTGAACCAGACGCAGCGATTGCGCTCATCTGTCCACGCCCGCTCAGGAGTGCCGGGCGCAAGGTCCTTCAGCATTCGAGTCCCTTCGGCCGTCCCGTCCGTAATCCAGGCCCGATAGATCTGGTAGGTGGGAGCCGGAGCAGGCTCCCAGGCGCCGAACACGATTCCCCGAGAGAAACTCGACCAGTAGGGGTACCTGTCGGCGTCGGAAGGGGAGTTGCGAATGTCGGGAAGGTTTGGCACGGATGACACCAGAAGGCGCGTCCCCTCGGCGGTGCCATCACTTTGCCAGATCTCCCCCCCGACGGACGAGTACGTGTAAAGGAGCGCCCGATCGCCCGATGCCTCCATCTGTATGGGGCGAATCCGAGCCACGATTCCGCTGCCGTGCGCGGTGCCATCGCTCGACCACAATCCGTTGTCCTGGCGAAAGAGCAGCCGGTCGCCGACGCGGGTCAACAACTTGGGCCCCCCAACGTAGCGTTGAACACTCTCGTCGTACAGACCCGGATAGGCATCGATCAGAAGGCGCGTGCCCTCGCGCGTCCCGTCCGTCAGCCAAACTTCTCGGCCGTTGACGCTGTCCGAGTTTATGAAGGCCACCTGGTTGCGAAAACCGGTCCCGATGGTCGGGCCGTCCGGGTCGGCGTTGTCGGTCAGGCGGAACGTTCCGGCGGCGGTGCCGTCGGAGCGCCACATCTGTCGCCCGGTGGACGGGGTCTTGGCCGAAAAGGCCGCCACCGTTCCCATTGAAACAAACGAATAGGGGGTGGAACTGCCATTGGTGTACTCACCACGATCCGGGGGTCTCGGATCGAGGTCGACCACGAGGCGCGTTCCGTTCGTCGTGCCGTCAGAAAACCATAGTTCGCTGCCGTGACTATCGCGCGCTTCGAAGAGGAACGCGTCGCCGATGGAGGTGATCTCTGAGGGTTCACTGGATCCCTCACCGTACGGGTACGCTCCTTCGGGGCCTGGGTAGATGTCGCGAAGAAGCTGAGTTCCCTCAGCAGTGCCATCGGTGACCCACAACTCGGTGCCGTGTTCCGGGTCGCGCGCAGCAAAGTACACTTTGCCCTTCCATAGCGTGAGTCTGCTGCCGAACCCGCTGGCATTGCCCGGCGCAATGTCCTTAAGCAGGAATGCGCTTGGGACTTCCGGTCCTCCTGACCCGGATCCCGAGCCCTGGCAGCCGGTAACAACTGCGAAAAGGACCGCGAAGGCCACTCTCTTCATCCGAAAACCAATCTAGCACGCTCGTTTCAGGCGGCCCCGTCATTGAGGACCTCCTGTATGACCGGGAGGCAGGTGACCACTTCGTCGAGGCCTCCAACCGACTTGAGATCGAACGGGTCCTTCTTCCGGAAGACCTCTACAGGCCAAGGTTTCGTTCCCGCGGGCCCGCACGATCACTGGCCGCCGGGGCCTGCGAACTCGTCGCGCGGATGCAGGTCGCGGTTCAGCTCGCCGCCCGACTTCGCCACCACCTTCGATTCTCTCGCAATGCGTTCGAGGTCCGCGATCACCGAAACGCCGATCCTCTGAGAGAGGGCCTCGATCGCACCCGGAGCGAGCTCGGTCGGAATGGGCTCGTTCGAACCCACGAGGAAGTCGGTGAAGAAGGCGCGGGCATAGGGGAAGGCTTCGGCCACGCTTCGTTTGATGCGGTCGGTGGGCGCCCAGGTCACGAAGAGCCCGCCCGGAGCGAGCTTCCGGCGGCAAAGTTCGAAGAACTCCACTGAATAGATGTTGCCGCTCCACGCCGCCCACGGATACAGGGCGTCGATCTCAATGACGTCGAATCGCTCCGCGCTGGTGTTGAGACCGCGCCGTCCATCCTCGAACCGCAAAGTCAGGCGAGGATCGGAAAGCAGGGCATCGAGGTCGGGGAACTCGTGGCGCGCGGCGAGACGACGCAGGGCCGGGCCCTGAGCGGGTGCGATCTCGTAGACCACCGCGCGACGGACTTCCGGCCGGGAAAGAGCGGCCCAGGCGGTATTTCCGGACCCAAGACCGATGACGGCTACTTCCGTGGGCCGGGGATGAAGTCCTACGGCGAGAGCGCCGAGCAGGGTGTGCGTACCGCCATACGGCAGTTCGGAATGACCGGCGCCGTTCACCGACAGCCGGTAGCCTCCGACCTTGTTTCGAATGAGGCCCACCACCGCGGCGGAGTCTTCCTCGAACACTGAGGCTTCCCGCGCCCGCGCATGCAACTGACGCCACAGAACGTCGTTGGCAGGAATCGCGAAGGCGCCGAGGATCACAAGAAATGCGGCGAGGGCCGCCACCAGCGCGTGACGCCTCCGCACCGCGATGGCGAGACAGAGCAGGGCGGACGCGAAGGTCAGCAGTCTCAGCGTTCCCGCAGTACCAAGGAACTCAAGGGAGAGCAGCCCAACCGCGAGGCTGCCGGCGAGACTACCGGCGATGTTCGCGGACTGGAGGAGACCCGTGCGGCGAGCCGCTCCGGAAGCGTCCACTTGAACCGCTCGCTGCAGGGCCGAGAACGAGACACCCATGGCCACGGTCGCGGGCAGGAAGAAAAGTGAGGGGAGGATCAGGAACGAGGCGAATGTGGCGGTATCCGCCGCGGGCCCCAGACGTCCGCGATAGCTCGCCATCCGCCAGATCAGGGAGTTGACCCCCGGCCACGACTCCGGAGCAAAGGCCACGAGGAGAATGGCGCCGAGGCCCCACGCAATCACGAAGGTCTGGCAGGCCGCGAAGGCCACCATGGGGTCCTTGAGCCGGAACGGCCAAAGCGCGCCGATGGCGAGACCCAGGAGGTAAAGCCCGAGCACGGTGCCGAAGGTGAATGCGGTACCCTTGAGAGTCACGTCGATGACGCGGAACCAGGTCATCTCGAGGCCGAGCGCCACGAAGCCGCTGGTCGCGAAGAGGAACGCCCAGAAGCCCACCGAAGATGAAGCCGGGTTCACGGCGGGCAACACAGGCTCGACGACGGGGTCGGCGATCGCTGTCGCGAAGCGGCGGCGATACAGCAACAGCGCGCCGAGCGCGACGAGTCCGTTGAAACCCGCGGCGACGAGAGCCGCCTCGGTCATCGAGCCCCATCGCAACAACAGCCAGGGTGTCGCCACGGCGCCGAGCGCAGATCCAAACACGTTGACCGCGAAAAGGCGGGTCACCATCCGCGGGGCCTCGGCGGCGGCCACGACCGTGGCCCGTACGAGAAGCGGGAGAGACGCGCCCATCAACAGAGTCGGCGGCAGTAGAGCCGCGAACTGGACCAGGGCGATGCGCCCAAGATCCGTCATCCAGGGCGAAACCTGGTGGTACAGCACGTTGTAGTAGAGATACGGGCTGAGGCCCCCGATCAGACACAACAGACCTTCAGCGGCCGCGAACCACTTGAGGGCCTGGCTCGGAGACAGGCGATTCGCGAGGCGTCCGCCTAATTCGGACCCCAGGCCCAGACCGAGCATGAAGGCGCTCACGACAATCGCCATCGAGCGCACACCCACGCCCGCACTCAGCGACAGCACGCGCTGCCAGACGACCTGGTAGATGAGGGCGGCGGCCCCGCTCAGGAAGAACAGCGGGCCAAGCACCTTCAGAGCGGCGGCGGGAGACAACATGGGCAGCGCAGCCTACCGTCTGCGCTCCGAGACCGGAAAAGGACGGGCAACGCTCCCCGCGACGCGTCAGGGCTGGGCGCTGCCGACCCCGGTCGCCACACTGATGTCGGCGGTCCTGATCTGGCGCCGGGCGAGGCGGGCGGCCTTGTCGTAAGCGCGCAACTGCTCTCGGATGCGGAAGGCCACCGCCTGCGCCTCGCTGCTTTCGAAGCGATCGCGGGTTGTCTCCCAACCGATCCGCCGGTACAGTCGCACGAGGCCCGCACCATCCCGGGCCTCCGGAGCCGCCGCCACTTCCAGAGCATGGTGCAGTTCGTGGCCCAGGGCGGTGATGCGCTCGGTGGGTGACAAGCGCGCATGGTCGAGCCGAATCAGGAGATACCGAACCGTCGCCTCGCCGTTGAGGATGACCATTTGCGACTTCGGTCCGGTGAACACGCCGGGCATCGTGTCCTACACATACACGATGAGGTCGGAGGTCCTTCGCGCTCAGCCGGGGCGTGATCCACCGCGATATCAAGCCGGCGAATGTGATGGTGGGTGACTTCGGAGAAACAATGGTGGTCGACTGGGGCCTGGCCAAGGTCAAGGGCATCGTGGAGACGAAGGGGACCGACTCTTCGAGCGCGGCCGAGCCGGTGGATGCCCGGGTGAGCGAAGCGCAGGGCGATGGACTTCAGACCATGCACGGAACCGCACTGGGCGCTCCGGCCTACATGCCTCCCGAACAGGCGCAGGGACTGATTGGCACGCTGGACCAAAGGTCGGATATCTACTCGCTCGGCGCCGTCCTCTACGAGATCCTGGCCGGGCGGCGTCCGTTCGCGGGATCGTCCGCACGCGAGATCCTCAGCGAGGTACTGACCAAACCACCGATGCCGCTTGCGAAGGTTGATCCCGCCATTCCTCTTGAATATGTGCGCATCTGCGAACGCGCCATGTCGAGGGTGCCGGAGGAACGGCCTGCTTCCGCTTCGGAGCTGGCGGGTCAGGTCCAGAATGTTCGTCTGCGGGCCCCCAAAAGTCAGGCCCGACGATGGTCCGAACGTGCCGCCCTGGTTGGACTCCTCCTGGCGCCGCTCGGAGT
>CAZFQH010000033.1:0-16870 GCA_964520805.1 uncultured Acidobacteriota bacterium
CTCCGCTCTTAAAGTAGGGGTACGAATGTTTCCCCTGGAACCCTCCCCGGAATTGCTTGAAGAAGCCCTTGAGCAGATGACCCGCTTCGTGAGGGAAGAAATCGATTCTCTGCACCGCCAGCCTTCGGCCGACGTCGAAGGCGCCGAAGATCTGGCCCGGACTTTCGTCGAAGGGCCTCCGGAACACCCCCAGCCGCTCCAGGCGATTCTCGAACGACTGCGGCCCGCCATCCGCAAAACCTTCAATACCGCAGGACCCGGCTACCTCGCCTTTATTCCCGGGGGTGGCATCATGAGTGCGGCGATCGCGGACTTCATCGCCACCTCGACCAATCGCTACGTCGGAGTTCGCCCGCCGTCTCCTGCTCTGGTTCAGATCGAGGAAACCGCCATTGCATGGATGGCCAGACTGATGGGCTACCCGGAAACCGCGGGCGGCATTCTCACCTCGGGTGGTTCGCTTTCAACACTCTCCGCCATCGTCGCCGCGAGAGAGACCCTTTTGCCGGAGGACTTCTCAAGGGGCACCCTTTACGTCTCCGACGAGACGCACTATTGCGTCCCCAAGGCCGCGCGCATCGCGGGTTTGCGGGAATGGCAGATTCGGCGGATCGGAGTCGACGGGCGACGGCGGATGGACGTGAAGGCGCTCGCTCGGGTGGTTGATGCCGATCGGACGAAAGGCCTGCGACCGTTCATGATTATCGCGAACGTCGGCACCACTAACACCGGGGCCATCGACGACATCTCCCGCCTGCTCGCGGTAGCGCGCAGTCATTCGATGTGGCTCCACGCGGACGCCGCCTATGGCGGCTTCTTCCGACTCGCGAAGACAGGGCCGGACCTCATGCCTGACCTCGAGGAGTGCGACTCGATCACCCTCGACCCGCACAAGGGCATGTTCCTGCCCTATGGCACGGGCTGTCTTCTGGTGCGGAATCCGGAGTGCCTGAAACGCGCGCATGCCATGGATGCCGAGTACCTCCACGATGTGCGCGCCCAGAACTCACCAAATTTCTCCGACCTCTCACCGGAACTCTCCCGCGATTTCCGGGGTCTGCGGCTATGGCTTCCCCTGGTCCTCCACGGTCTCGACGCGTTCCGGGAAGCCATCGAGGAAAAGCTGACGCTCACGCGCTGGGCTTATGAGCAGCTGGTGGCGGATGAGCGCTTCGAGGTTCTCGATGAACCCCAGCTCTCGGTGATCGCGTTCCGACTGAAGGTCACGGGAGCAGACTCGGACCGGTTCAATGAAGACCTGATGCTACGGGTCAACCGGCGCGGACGCGTCTTCCTCTCAAGCACCCGCCTCGATGGCCGCTACACGATCCGACTGTGCGTCTTGAGCTTCCGAACTCACATGGACCGAGTACGGGATGCGGTCGAAGCCCTTCAAGCGGAGGCGTCGGTGGTTCTCCAATCCGTGGCCTCGTAGCTGGTGATGGCGACCCGCCTCCGCGCCATCTCCTTTGGGAGCGCCCTGTCCCTGGTGCTGGCTCTCTCGGCCCTCTACCTCGCGGTTTCCCGGGTGTGGGTGGCGGACGACGCCTACATAACATTCCGTCACGTCGTGCAGTTTCTGGCCGGAAACGGCCTCACCTTCAACACCCTGGAGCGCGTCGAGGGCTTTACCCATCCGCTCTGGGCCCTGCTTCTGTGCCTGTTCGGCTGGATGGGGGCTCCCATTTCAGGGGTTGCGGTCACCATGGATCTGCTTTGCGCAGCCATGCTGCTGGGCGCGCTCGTGGTCGCAGATCGCGAACGCGGTCCGCTCGCGATCGCGATGGTCGTGAGCTGCTCCGGCTTCATCGACTTCTCCACCTCTGGCCTCGAAACACCGATGACCCTGCTTCTGGTCTACGTGGCCTATCGGACGACGCCGGTTCTCGCCCATCCGATCCGTGCAGGAATGGCTCTGGGCCTTGCCTACCTCTGTCACCCCGACGTGGCGGTCCTGGCTCTTGGTCCTTTTCTTTTGGCCCTTGCCGAAGCGGGTCAGAAAGGGTTCGCCGCCGCTCGCGCGGCTCTCCTTCGTTTCATCGTCAGCCTGGGCATCGGCCCAGTGCTCTGGCATCTCTTCCGGCTCTTGTACTACCGCGAACTCCTGCCCAACACCTACTACGCGAAGAGTGGGGGGAGTTACTGGAGCCAGGGATGGGCCTACGTCGTCGACTTCGCCTTGTACGCTCCGCTGTCTGCCGCGGGGGTGATTCTGGTGGCTCTTCTCGCCGTGCGCGATCTCCAGCTCGGCACGGGGCTCGACCGCTGGCGTCGGATCGCCGGTGTTCTTTCCATAGGCCTTCACATCGCGGCGATTGCCCGCGTCGGGGGCGACTTCATGGGGTTTCGGCTGCTGCTGCCTGACCTCGCGGCGGCGGCGGCGCTGTCGGTGGGAGCGCTCCGCGCCTTGGGCACTCGGTCTCTTCCTGTCGTGCAAACCGGCCTGGCCGCCGCCGCGCTGTGGGCGCTCTTCCTCCAGCCAGTCCCTCCTCACGAACGAGGTCTGATCGTGAACGAGAGGCTGAACTTCGCAAGCGCTTATACCCGGCCCAGTGATGCTTTCACGGGCAGACCCCGTCATCTCTGGTGGAACGAGGGAAGGCTGTTCCGGGCCTTTCAGGAATGTGTTGGCGAGCCGCCCCTCATCGTCGAGTACCCGAACATCGGCTACTACGGCGTCGCCCTCGGAACAAGGGCTTCCCTGATCGACGGAAACGGACTGGTGGATCCTTTTGTGGCTCGCAACTGGGAAGCGCGCAAGGGCCGGCCGCGGGGCCGGCCCGGTCACGAGGGCAAGATGACCGTGGAATACGCGCTCAAGCGGAACATCCACTTCGTCCGTGACATGTTCGAGCCGTATCGCTCCACGATGTCCACCGACTACGGCATCCTCCTCTCCTTCGATCCCAGGATCCTCTGCACTCTTCCCGGAAAAGCCGACTCCCTGCGCGGCCTCAAGCAGCAACTTCTCGAGCGAGGTGACGCCAAGGCCCTCGACACCCTTCAGTTCCTGGCCGACCTGGAGACTCGCGATGGTGTCCGGATCGAGTCGGTGTGTCGGGAGCAGACAATCGTCCGTGATTGCAGTCCCGCCGGCATCCAGCGCGGCAGCAAGGGAACACCCTGACTGGAATCTGGCGCCCGCGACTTGGGTAAGGCGACCGCTGACCGGCTCTCCGCCTCCGCCCCGGGCGAGCGGGGCGGGGCGTCACGGTAGCTCCCTACGCGTACGCCTCGATCGGCGGACAGAGGCAGATGAGGTTGCGGTCACCGTAGGCGTTGTCGATACGCGCCACGTGCGGCCAGAACTTCTTCTCGCGGGTCCAGGGCGCCGGGAACGCCGCTTCTTCGCGCGTGTATGGATGAGACCAGGCGTCAGCGGTAACCATGCCCGCGGTATGGGGTGCGTTCTTGAGCGGATTGTCTTTCGCGTCGATCGTTCCCTCGACCACTCGCGCGATCTCGGCACGGATGCGCACCATGGCGTCGCAGAAGCGATCCAGCTCGGCGAGGGACTCGCTCTCCGTCGGTTCGATCATCAGGGTGCCGGGAACCGGGAAGGACATGGTGGGTGCGTGGAAGCCATAGTCCATCAGGCGTTTGGCGACATCCTCCGCTTCAACTCCACGGGCCTTGAACTCGCGGAGATCGAGAATGAATTCGTGCGCGCAGCGGCCGTGTTTGCCGGTGTAAAGAATCGCGTAATGCGAGGACAGTTTCTTCGCCATGTAGTTGGCGTTCAGAATCGCGGTCTCGGTGGCGAGTTTCAGTCCCTCCGCTCCCATCATGGCGATGTAAGCCCAGGAGATGGTGAGAATCGAGGCGCTGCCGATGGGAGCTGCCGACACCGGACCGGTGGCCGACTCTGCGGCCAAAGGATGGCCCGGGAGGAACGGGATGAGATGCGAGGCCACACAAATGGGCCCCATCCCGGGACCACCGCCGCCGTGCGGAATGCAGAAGGTCTTGTGCAGGTTGATGTGGCAGACATCGGCCCCCATGTCCGCGGGCCGGGTCAAGCCCACCTGGGCGTTCATGTTGGCCCCGTCCATGTAGACCTGACCCCCGCGCTCGTGCACGATTTCGCAGATCCGCTTCACGTCTTCCTCGAAGACACCGTGGGTCGAGGGGTACGTGATCATCAGGGCAGCGAGGCGGTCTTTGTGTTCGTCCGCCTTCTTCTCGAGATCAGCGAGGTCGATGTTCCCTTTGTCGTCGCAGGCCACCACGACCACCTTGAATCCCACCATCACCGCGGAGGCGGGGTTGGTTCCATGGGCGGAAACCGGGATGAGACACACGTTGCGGTCACTCTGGCGCGAGACGTGGTACCCCCGGATCGCCAGAAGGCCCGCGTATTCACCCTGAGCCCCGGAGTTCGGCTGCAACGAGACACCCGTGAAGCCGGTAATCTCGGCGAGCCAGTCGGACAGTTCCCTGGCGAGAGCCAGGTACCCTTTCGCCTGTTCCTGGGGCGCGAACGGATGAACGTTCGAGAAACCGGGCAAGGTGAGGGGCAACATCTCCGAGGCCGCGTTGAGCTTCATTGTGCAGGAGCCGAGGGGGATCATCGAGTGCGTAAGCGACAGATCGCGCCCTTCCAGCGTCTTGATGTAACGCAACATCTCGTGTTCCGCGTGATAGCGATTGAACACCGGATGGGTCAGGAACTCGGAAGTGCGCTGGAGCGACTCTGGAACATCCGCGACGGCGCTCGGGAGGAGTGTCTCAAGGTCGTACTCAAGAGCGGTGCTGGAAAAGACTTCGAGAAGGTCCCGAATGTCCTTGATAGCCGTCGTCTCATCGAGAGTGACGGCGAGACCGGTCTTGACCCTTCGGAGATTCATCTTCCGCTTGGCCGCCCGTTTCACAATGCCGTTGGCCTTGCCCGCGGTGGCCTTGATGGAGAGAGTATCGAAGAAGTTCTCGTGCAGAAGCGTGAAGCCCGCTTTCCGCAGGCCGGAGGCGAGCAGTTTCGTGAGGTTGTGAACCCGGGTGGCGATCTGCTTGAGACCCTTCGGCCCGTGGTACGCGGCGTACATGCTGGCCATGACTGCGAGCAGCACCTGCGCCGTACATATGTTCGACGTGGCCTTATCGCGCCGGATGTGCTGTTCACGGGTCTGCAGGGCCAAGCGGTACCCGCGTTTGCCCTGAGCATCCTTGGACACGCCAATGAGGCGACCAGGGATGACCCGACGCATTTCCTCCCGGGCCGACATGAACGCGGCATGCGGACCGCCGAAGCCCATGGGAACGCCGAAACGCTGGGCGGAGCCGATGCAGATATCCGCACCCATCTCGCCCGGAGCCTTGTAAATCGTGAGGGCCAGGAGGTCGGTGGCGAAGGTGGTGATCGCTCCGGCCTTTTTCGCTTTGGCCGCGATCTCCGAGAGATCCTCGACCTTGCCGGTGGTCGATGGGTACTGAAGGAGGACACCGAAGACATCGGGCTTGATCCGAATTTTCCTGGGCTCGACCACCTGCACGTCGATGCGCAGGGGGAGGGCGCGGGTCTTGACCACGGCGATGGTCTGGGGGTGAACGTCATCCGCGACAATGAAGACCTTCCGCTCGCCCTCGGCGGTCGCCTGGGCCATGTGCATGGCCTCGGCGGCGGCGGTGGCCTCGTCCAGCAGCGAGGCGTTGGCGAGAGGCAACGCGGTGAGGTCCGCGATCATGGTCTGGAAGTTGAGCAGCGCCTCCAGCCGGCCCTGGGAGATTTCCGCCTGATACGGGGTGTACTGGGTGTACCAGCCGGGGTTCTCCAGAATGTTGCGGCGGATCACCGAGGGCGTGAGGCAGCCGGTGTAGCCCATACCGAGGTATGAGCGCCAGGTTTCGTTCGATTCCGCCACCTTGGTGATGCGGTTCAGAAGCTCGCTTTCAGAGAGCGGTTCTGGAAGATTCAGAGCGCGCCGCAAATGGATGGAGGGAGGGACCGTCTCCTCAATCAGGGCGTCGAGGGTGGGAGCGCCCAGGGTTTCCAGCATGGCCGCACGATCGGCCTCGGAGGGACCGATATGGCGGCGGGGGAAGGTATCGACGGGCGAAAGATCAGAGAGCTTCATAGTGTATTTCCAACGGGTGACGGGTGATCGGCAGGGCGGCCACGAGGACCACCCCTACGGTGACGGGGATCGGCGGGATCGAAGGCGCCCGGGGGTAAGTCTTGTTCGCGGGTTTAGTGGCCGCTCTTCACGAAGGCGTCGTACTGCTCGGCCGTCATCAGGGCCTCGACCTCAGAGGCATTCGTGACCGCCACTTCCATCATCCAGGCCGCCCCGTACGGGTCGGAGTTCACGGTTTCGGGCTTCTGCTGGAGGGCCTCGTTCACCGCCGTCACTTCGCCGGTGACCGGAGAGAAGAGTTCAGAGACGGCCTTTACGGACTCCACCGTCCCAAACCGGGCGCCCGCGGTCACCGTGGCGCCTTTCTTGGGCAGTTCGACAAAGACCACATCGCCGAGCTGCTGCTGGGCGTGGTCGGTGATGCCGATGCGGCCGACACCGGCCGTCAAGCGGACCCATTCGTGGTCCTTCGTGTACCGCAGATCGTTGGTCAAGGTCTTTCTCCTGAGTGGGTAGAGTTAAATGTTTAGGAAGCGACAGGGCGACGATTCACACCAAAAAGGTCGCCCTACTTGGCCCTTTTATAAAAGGGTGTTTTCACGATCTCGGCGGCCACCGACACGCCGCGGATCTGAATGCCGAGCGGCGATCCGATCGCGGAATGTTCGGTGGGCACGTAAGCGAGACCGATGTTCTTTTCGAGAAACGGCGCCATCGAACCGGAGGTGACCGAAGACACCGGCGCTCCACCAACCAGGACTGGATAGCCATGCCGAGCGATCCCGCGGTCCTTCATCTCGAAGCCCACGAGCTTGCGCGCCGTCCCCTTTGTCTTCTGCTCGGCGAGGATGGCCCGCCCGTTGAAATCGCCCTTGTGGGGGTCGATGCAGGTGATCCAGCCAAGCCCCGCTTCGATCAGGGTCGTGTTCTCGTCGAGCTCATTGCCGTAGAGGCACATCTTGGCTTCGAGCCTCAAGGTATCTCGAGCCCCAAGGCCTGCAGGAACAAGGCCGTGAGCGGCGCCCGCGGTCATCAGGCCGTCCCAAAGGGCCGGAGCCTCGGCCGCCTTCACCATGACTTCGAAACCGTCTTCGCCGGTGTATCCGGTGCGGGCGATGGTGGCGTCGAGGCCACAGACCTTACCGGTGGTGAACTTGTAGTATCCCACCGCGGAGAGATCGGCCGCGGTAAGGGCCTGGAGGATCGAAACCGCCTTCGGTCCTTGCAGGGCCAAGAGGCCGAATTCATCGCTGCGGTCGATCACTTCGCAGCCGGTCTTGTCCTCAGCTTGGGCTTGGGCCTGGAGCCAGGCCACATCCTTCGCGTGATTGCTGGCATTGACCACAAGAAGAAAGCGCTCAGCGTGGAAACGGTAGACGATGATGTCATCCACCGGCGCGCCGTTCGGCATGGGGAGAGCCGAGTACTGAGCGTGGCCATCCTGAAGTTTGGCCACGTCGTTCGAGGTGACGCGCTGGAGAAAGGCCAGAGCACCCGCGCCCACGATATCGACTTCTCCCATATGCGACACGTCGAAGAGACCGGCGGCCTTGCGGACCGCGAGGTGCTCCTTGATCACACCCAGACCGCGGCCGGAGTAGTCGATCGGCATGTCCCAGCCGCCGAACGGGACCATCCTGCCTCCGGCGGAGATGTGCTGGGCGTGAAGCGGCGTCTTGAGAAGCAAGGTGGAACCTCCTGAATAATGCGGGTTGTCTGATCCCCCGCCCGCTCGATCAGACTGCGAGCTGGCGGATGGCCTCGCGAACCGACGGGTCGTCGGGGGCATGAAGGTAGAGGGATCTCAGAATCTGGAGCGCTTCTTCGCCCTTGGCTTTGCTCAATTGTCTCAAGAGATCCTGCACGTGGCTGGCGGAAGCCTCGGGGGTCACGAAGGCGCCCACCGGAGAGGCACGCAAGGCCCTCCACAAGACCTCGGTGGCCTCGCGTGAGTCGGGATCCAAGAACAGGGCTTCCCTCGCCTCGGCCACCGCCTTGCCGGGGCTGTCGGTATCGAGATGGCCACGGGCCCGCACCAGATGCGCCTTGAGCGCCTGGGCGGTTTCCTCCCGAGAGGATCGAGGCGCGTCGGTGTGCAGACAGGACTTGAGACGGGAGCGGAGCAGATTGGTGCGCAACGCCCGCAGATAGGAGGAGACCTCGTCCATGCTGGGACGATCGGCCGGGTTCTTCGCGATCATCCGGTGGATGAGGCCCGCTACCCGGGTCGGGGTCTCGGGGGCCAGGGTGAGTACCGGGGTCGTCTGTTCCGAGACGATGTTGAAGAGCACGGCGTGAAGGGTGGCCCCGCGGAACGGTTTGAATCCGGTGATGAACTCGAAAAACACGGCGCCACACGAAAAAACATCCGATCTTGGATCCGCGGGTTTCCCCGTGGCCTGCTCAGGACTCATGTAGTCAGGCGTGCCGAGAATGACACCCTTGCGGGTGAGGGTCTGATGAGTCTCCATGCGGGCCAGGCCAAAGTCGAGGATCTTGGTGGTCCCGAGCTTGGTAACCATGATGTTCGCGGGCTTGATGTCGCGATGCACCACGCCCCGGCTGTGCGCATACGAGAAGCCGTCGCAGGCCTCCGCGAAGATGCGGAGCTTCTCGGTGATCGGCACATCGGCCGAGACCTCGATCAGCCGTCGCAGATCCTCGCCATCAAGGAGTTCCATGGCCATGAATAGCCGGCCATCGGTTTCCCCCAGATCGAAGACCTTGACCACGTGGGGATGGTCCATCCGTCCGATGGCTTCGGCCTCCCGGCGGAACCGTTCCTGAATCTCGTCGCTCGCCCCTTCGAAGGGAAGGGTCTTGAGGGCGACGATGCGGTCGAGCACGGTATCCCGCGCCCTGAACACCAATCCCATGGCGCCTTCGCCGAGTTTCTCCCCGAGTTCGTATCGCCCGAGACGGGTGGGATTCATTGAAGGGGTCTTCGGTGGCTATTCTGAGACGAGGCTTAAGGCACTCGTCTGGTTTTGGAGCTATTCGGTGTAGCGCAAAAGGATGACCGAGACGTTGTCCTTGCCGCCCGCCTCCAGGGCGGCGGCGATCAAGGCCCCGCAGCCCTCGGCCAGAGGTTTCTTCTCGTGGGCGACCATGATCGATTGAATGAGGTCGTCGTTGATCATCGAGTGAAGCCCGTCCGAACAGATGATGGCGAGATCGCCGTTTTGGAGAATTTGTTCGACGGCCTGCGGTTCGATGGTTTCCTTGGCACCCACCGCCTTGGTGATTACGTTCTTGAGCGGATGACGCTCGATTTCCTCGACGGTCAGGATACCCTCGGACCACGCCGCGGTGACCCAACTGTCGTCGCGGGAGAGCTGGGAGAGCACGCCCTCCCGGAAAAGATAGGTGCGGGAGTCGCCCGCCCATCCCACGGTCAGCACATTGCCGGCCACCAGGCCGGTGACGACCGTGGTGCCCATGCCGGTGTACTCTTCCTGGCTGTCCGCGGTCTTGAAAACCTTGCGGTTGGCCAGTTTGATCGCGGTACAGAGGCGATTGCCATGGAAGGACAGGTTCACGTCCAGGCCATAGGGCCAGGTGATCTCCTTTTCCTTCTCGCTTTTGTCGACGAAGCCCTTGATGGTCTCAAGCGCCAGTTTGGAGGCCACTTCGCCGGCATTGTGACCACCCATCCCGTCACAAACCACGTAGAGGCCGATGGCATCATCGACGTCGTAGCAGTCCTCGTTCAGTTTGCGGCGCCGGCCGACGTCTGTCTGTCCGTAACTCTCTAGCACTGGTTCCTCTTTTCTTCAGAACCTAAACGCAAAGCCCTGAAAAGCCCTTTTCATCGGCCCTCAGGATAGCGGCTTTGGAATGACGGGTCAAAGAAAGGGCGAGCATCAGGAAGGAGAGCTGAAGTCGTCGCGCGCCGCGGCGATCAGGGTCTCGGCCTGGCGCTTGATGGCAGCTTCGTTCTCGCCTTCGATCATCACCCGGAGCTTGGCCTCGGTACCGCTCCAACGAACCAGGATCCGGCCCTTTCGCCCAAGGGATTTCGAAACCGACCGCATGGCTTTTTGCAGATTCTTCATCTCCTCGACCGGACGCCGCTTCGGGAAGTTGACGCTTTGCAGGACCTGGGGCACGCGGGTCATCGCCGCAGAGGCGAGTTCGGAGAGGGGTTTGCCGCGGCGGATCATGAGAGCCAGAACCTGAAGGGCGGCCACGATGCCATCCCCGGTCGACGCGTGGTCCAGAAAGACCAGATGGCCGGACTGTTCTCCTCCCAGATTCATGCCGCCCCTGCGCATGGCATCCACCACATGGCGGTCCCCCACCGCGGTCCGGACCAGCTTGATCTTCTTTTCGCCGAGCGCCCGTTCGAGCCCCAGATTGCTCATGACCGTGGCGACCACCGCGGCTTTGCGGAGGGAGCCCGTTTCCGCCATTTCAAGAGCGCACATGGCGAGCACGGAATCGCCGTCGATCACCTGGCCATGTTCGTCGATCAGAATGACGCGGTCGGCATCGCCGTCCAAAGCGATGCCGATCTGGGCCGACGTCTTCACCACCTCGGCCCGCGCCCGATCCGGGTGGAGAGCCCCCACCCCTTCGTTGATGTTGACCCCGTCGGGCTGGACGCCGATGGAACGTACGCTGGCCCCGAGTTCGGTGAACACCGCAGGGGCCACCCGGTAGGCCGCGCCATGGGCGGCGTCGACCACAAGCCTCAGGCCTTCGAGCGAAATCTGCCGGGGGAAAGTGTTCTTGGCAAACGCCACATAGCGGCCGCGAGCGTCCTCGACTTTGAAAGCCTGGCCGATTCCCGGGCCAGTTTTTCCGGCGGGCAGCGAGAGCCGGCCTCGGACCATGTCCTCAATCTGACTCTCCAGATCGTCGGCGAGCTTAAACCCGTCCCGGCCGAATATCTTTATGCCATTGTCCTGGAAGGGGTTGTGGCTGGCACTGATGACGATGCCGAGGTCCGCGCGCATGCTCGTGGTCAGGTGGGCGACCGCGGGTGTTGGAATGGGGCCGCAGAGCATCACGTCGCCCCCCATCGAACAGATTCCCGAGGCGAGGGCGGTTTCGATCATGTAGCCCGAGAGCCGGGTGTCCTTGCCGATCAGGACCCGCGGGCGGTGTTTGAGGCCGAAAGCCGCCACCGAGACCGCGGCCCGACCGATCCGCAACGCAATCTCCGGTGTCATCGGATCCTGGTTAGCCACTCCTCGGACGCCATCGGTCCCGAACAAACGGGGCTCCGAAATCGCCGGCCTGGTTTTACTCGCCATTCGCTGATTGTTCCTTGCGGCTCAGGTTGTTTTTCAAGATTCGGACTCCGAACGTACCGCGGCGCTCCGGTGACGCGCCGATACCGCCCCCCGACGACGCAG
Source organism: uncultured Acidobacteriota bacterium (assembly GCA_964520805.1). Classification (GTDB taxonomy): domain Bacteria; phylum Acidobacteriota; class Vicinamibacteria; order Fen-336; family JAGNNV01; genus JAGNNV01. The sequence continues at coordinate 11,432 of CAZFQH010000033.1, forward strand.
AGTGGCTCGGAGGGCCTCGCTCAGGTCCTTGGGATCGGTGATCCGGGTCATCACTCCCGAGGACACCAGGCTGATCGAGCCGGTTTCCTCAGAGACCACGAGCGCCACGGCGTCGGTGTCCTCGGTCACGCCAATCGCCGCACGGTGACGGCTGCCCAACGTCCGAGAGAGTTCGGGGTTGACCGTGAGGGGGAGGAAGCAGGCGCCCGCCGAAAGCCGGTCGGCCTGGACCACCACCGCCCCATCATGGAGGGGAGAGCCGGGAGTGAAGATGTTGCAGAGCAGGTCATAGGTGACGACCGCGTCGAGACGCACTCCCGTCTCCGCGAAAGACTTGAGACCCATGTCCCTTTCGAACACGATCAGGGCGCCGGTTCGGGCGGAAGCGAGGGACTGCGCAGCCAGAACGATCTCATCCAGAACGTCGTCGGTTGAAGAGGGGCCGGTGCGCCCGAAAAGCGCTCGGCCGATGGAGGCCAGGAGCTTTCGGATCTCGGTCTGGAAAACCACGATGGCCGCGAAGGCGACATAGGGAAGGACGTTGCGAAGGATCAGAGTCAGGAGAGTCAGCTCAAGCAGGGTGGCGGTCAGGAACAGGGCCACCACCCCCAAAGCACCCAGAACGATATGGGTGGCCTGGGTCCCGCGCACGAAGCGGAACAGCCGATAGACCAGGAAACCCACGATGGCCAGGTCCAGGGCGTCCCTGAACGTGACCGGTCGTGAAGAGAGGGCGGTCCGCAGTGCCTCGAACATGGTTTCGCCCGACTGTTCCTAGGGGCCTCAGACGTGGCTATCCGGAACGTCCTACGAGAGCTTGGGCTCCGGCATGGGACCGAGGAACGGCATCGCCGCCTCGGGGGTTTCGGGTGTATCGGGCTTCGCTTCCGCGACCACAGGAGGGGCCGGAGGCGGAGGCACCGGCGGCAGGTTCATCTTTTCACCCCGAACTATCTGCAGAACCTGAACGCCGTCGAGCGACTCATGCTCAAGCAGGGCCTCGGCGATGGTGGTGAGTTCGGCGAAACGCCCTTTCAGAAGGGTCGTCCCACGTTCAAACTGCTGGGTCACGATGCGCCGGACCTCTTCGTCGATCTGGATGGCGGTTGCTTCCGAATAGTCCTGAGAGCGCCCGAATTCCTTGCCCAGAAAGATGGCTTCGTCCTTCTTTCCATAGGCGAGCGGGCCGAGCGCGCTCATGCCCCATTCGCAGACCATACGGCGGGCCATTTCTGTCGCCTGCTCGATGTCGTTCGAAGCACCGGTGCTGATCGCGCGGAACGCCAGATCCTCGGCGATACGGCCGCCCATGCAGACCGCGATACGGTCTTCGAGCTGTTCCTTGGTCCAGTTGTGCTTTTCTTCGCTGGGCAATTGCTGGGTGAGCCCCAGGGCCATTCCACGGGGAATGATGGTGACCTTGTGAACGGGATCGGCGTGAGGAAGGATGGCGGCGAGAAGCGCGTGACCGCCTTCGTGGTAGGCCGTGACCTTCTTCTCCTCATCGGTGATCATCAGGCTCTTGCGTTCGGCACCCATCAGGACCTTGTCCTTGCTGGATTCGAACTCAGCCATGTTGACGACCTTCTGATTGCGCCGGGCCGCGAGCAGAGCTGCTTCGTTGACTAGGTTCGCGAGATCGGCGCCCGAGAAGCCCGGGGTGGCCTTGGCGAGGGTGGCCACATCGACGTCGGGGCCGACCGGGATCTTCCGGAGATGGACCTGGAGGATGCCTTCGCGGCCGCGGACGTCGGGACGTGAGACCACGACGCGACGATCGAAGCGACCGGGACGGAGCAGCGCGGGATCGAGAACGTCGGGCCGGTTGGTGGCGGCCACCAGGATCACGCCTTCCGTGCCTTCGAAGCCGTCCATCTCCACGAGAAGCTGGTTGAGGGTCTGCTCGCGCTCGTCATGACCGCCGCCGAGGCCCGCGCCGCGATGACGACCGACCGCGTCGATCTCATCGATAAAGACGATGCAGGGCGCGCTCTTTTTGCCCTGTTCAAAGAGGTCACGAACGCGGGAGGCGCCCACGCCGACGAACATCTCGACGAAGTCGGAGCCGGAGATGGAGAAGAAGGGAACGTTGGCCTCGCCGGCGATGGCGCGGGCGAGCAGGGTCTTACCGGTTCCGGGAGGTCCCATTAGCAGCACGCCCTTCGGGATGCGTCCGCCGAGCTTCTGGAACTTCTGCGGCTCCTTGAGGAACTCGATGATCTCCTGAAGTTCTTCTTTGGCTTCCTCGACCCCGGCCACGTCCTTGAAAGTGATCTTCCGCTGTTGGGAGGCGAGGAGCCTCGCCTTCGACTTTCCAAACGACATGGCCTTGTTGCCGCCCGCCTGCATCTGGCGCATGAAGAAGATCCAGATCCCGAGCAAGATGGCATAGGGCGCGAACGTGATGAGGATGGTGGTGAAGGTAGGAGCCTGGTCGTCCAGCACGTTGACCTGAACCTTCTTCGACAGAAGGGAGTCGAGGGTCTTGTCGTAGCCGGTGGGGGCCACCGTCTTGAAGGCCTCGCCCGAAGCACGCTTCCCGCGAATCTCGTTGCCGTTGACGGTGGCTTCCTTGATGTCTCCCGCCTCGACTTGCGCCATGAAGTCCGAGAACTTGATGGGGGTGTCCTTCTTCTGGATGTTGGAGAAGTTCCAGGCCGCGAGCATCAGCACGAAAAGAGACGCCCACAAGAGTGCGGTTTTAAATGTCGAGTTCAATGCTTATCCCCTGAGTACTTAAGGTGGTACGGAATACGACCGGGCAATTGTTCAGTCCGCGGTCTGTGGCTCGGACCGCTGCAGGACGCCGACGTAGGGCAAACCTCGATGATAGTCGGAGTAATCGAGGCCGTATCCGACGAGAAAACGGTCGTCGTCCTCTTTGTCTATGCGAAAAGCGGACCAGTCCGGTGTGAGTTGAATTTTCCTCGGGGCGGTGCGGTCGACGAGGACGGCGATGCGCAAGCTCTTCGGCTGGCGCGCCGCGAGGTGGTCGCGGACGTAGGCCAGAGTGACCCCCGTGTCCACGACATCGTCGATGATCAGGACGTTTTGGCCCTCGACTGGAACCGCTGTGCCGTAAAGGACTTGCACGGTGGTGGGCCCCCTCCGCGTCTCGGAAACATGCACAACGCGCAGCGTGTAGCTGCGGAACGGGACCGGGATCACCCGCATGAGGTCAGCCATGAATACCAGGCTGTTCTTCAGCAGGCCGACGACGACCAACTCCTCGCCCCCATAGGTCACCCCGATCTCCCGGCCCATCTCGGCAAGGCGCGCAGCGATCTGTTCAGCCGTGTAGAGCGGGGTCGGAGGGGAATCTGGTTTCATGGACTCTGGACTGGGCACGAAGGGGAAGACTATGACAGGAAAGCCTTTTCTGTTGAATCGGAGGTGCTTGAAGGATCGAGACCAGTGAGGAGCAGCCGGCCCCTTACGATGGTGGCGGTGCGCCTCCCGGGGAGGGGCAGGGTGGCTCCGCCCCGGCTTTGGACCACGAGATTCCAGAGGCGATCGATGTGGGTGAACGAAACCGACCTGAGACCTCCGCTTCGCCGGAGAGCCTCCCGAATCGCGGTCTTTCCTAGGCCTTCCGGAGCCGACTTGAGGACGGAGATTTCGAAGGCGGTGCCGGCCATCGCAGAGGCGGTGGCGCGGTCGAGCAGCTGGGCCGCCACCTCTCGCAGGGCGAGATGCTCTTCAGCCAGAGACCGCGCGGTGCGACCGAGAGCCTCCGCGATGTTCGGGTTGAAGTTCTTCTCGAGCATGGGGATGAGTTCGTGGCGGACGCGATTGCGAACGAAGGAGGTGTCCTGGTTGGTGGGGTCTGAAAGGTAAGGAAGTCGATGGGCGTCGAGGTGGTCCAGAATGGCGGCGCGACGGGAGTCGAGAAGAGGCCGGAGAAGTTCGCCATCCCACGGCTTCATGGCGGAGAGGCCGAGGGCCCCGCTGCCGCGCACCAATCTCATGAGCACGGTCTCGGCCTGGTCATCGAGGGTATGGCCGAGAACAATGGCGCTGGCGCTTTCCTCTCGGGCGACGCGCCGCAGAAATGAATAGCGGGTGAGGCGCGCCGCCTCTTCGAGTCCGCCCTCGCGCATGGCCGTGGCGCTTGGTCGGGCGCGCCCGCTCCGAAGCTTCACCTTCAGCCGGTCGCAAAGTTCCTCGCAGAATTGCGCGTCGGCCGCCGAGTCCGGCCGGAGCGCATGATCGAGGTGAGCGGCAACCACCGTCACGCCAGGTTTGCGGGCGGCGCGCAGCAGGGCGTCGAGCAGGGCCACAGAGTCGGGTCCCCCGGAAAGTGCCGCCACGACGGTGACCCCGGGCCGCGAAAGCCCCGCCGAGTCCAGGCTCCGTCGAATCGCAGAAACCAGAGGAGGCGTCGGCATACAGCGACTGTTACCTTACGCCTGATGCACCCGGGTGCGTGACCACACCACCGAACCGGCGGAACAATCCCCAAAACGTAGGGGCCGGGCATGCCCGGCCCGCTGCAACCCGGGCCACCATTGCCGGGACCCATCACCGTCTGGAACGTGTGGGCGCACCACCCACCGCGGCGACAATCCCCCGCGGTTCACGGGCGAGGCAGACCCATCACCATCCGCACGCGTGGGCGCGGCGACAATCCCCCTTGGTTCACGGGCGAGGCATGCCTCGCCCCTACGGTTTTGGTGGGGGGACCATGCCCGGCCCTCGGAAGGAATTGGTGGCGGTGCAGGGACTTGAACCCCGGACACTGCGGATATGAGCCGCATGCTCTAACCAGCTGAGCTACACCGCCGTTCGTCGTGGCCCCGTCAGAACGACATTGGGGCCCCTCGGAAGCTGCGGAGTCTACATGAGGAGGCACTCGCCGAGCGAGGCCCCGGGGACACCGGTCGGCTTAGCCGAACAGGTGCCAGTCCGAGGTGCGTGTGGCGTAGTCGCTGATGGTAATGAGGATCAGGAACGCCAGCCAGATCACGCTCGCGACCACGGCCAGTCCGACCAGTTTGCTCTCGTACTTCACGTGCATGAAGAACAAGATCACCAGCGCGGCCTTGGTGCAGGCGATGCCCAGGGCCACAAGGTTGTTCACGAAACCGCCCATCTCCTTGCCCATCATCGGGGCGAAGTCGAACATGGCCGCGAGCACGGTCACGACGGTCAGTATGGCCAACGCGAAGAAGATAGCGAAGTACATCTTCACGGTGGGGCCGTGGTGCTCTTCGTGAGAGTGAGATTCAGAAACCGGATGGGTCTCGGGGGTGGCGGTTTTGGACATCAGTGGGCCCCGATCAGATAGAGGAGGGGGAAGAGGAAAATCCAGACGATGTCGACAAAGTGCCAGTACAAGCCCGTCATCTCCACAGGCGTGTAGTACTCGGGCCCGTACTTACCTCGCAGACCGTTGATGGCAATGATCGCAAGGATGGGAATCCCGATGATCATGTGGAT